>JAJDEE010000330.1 GCA_029259975.1 Planctomycetota bacterium | reverse complement strand
GATGGTGACCGAGTCGGGCGAAAATTTTGTTGCGACCGTTGGCGATTTGCTACGGGTTAATGCCAAGGCAACTGCCATCGCAGCCTTTCAAGCAGATACGGGGCAAGCCGTGGCTGGTTTAAAACCGGGAGTGGTTAGCGCCGACGCGATTGAGCTTGCGAACAAGGCCGCCGAAGGCGTCGGCATCAGCGGCGGGCTGCCCCAGTTCTTTTTCTGGGAATACGCGTTGCCACCGATCAATCTGGCTACGTTTTGGATCATTCTGCCGTTTGCGGTAATTCTTGCTGGCGTGGGGCTGATCGAATCGCTGATGACGCTCACTCTGATTGACGAAATCACTGAAACGCGTGGCCGAGGCAATCGCGAATGTATCGGGCAGGGGGCCGCCAACATCGTGTGCGGTCTGTTCGGAGGCATGGGTGGTTGTGCGATGATCGGGCAGTCGCTGATTAACGTTAACTCGGGGGGCCGTGGCCGATTGTCGGGCATCGCGGCAGCGGTTTGCCTGTTGCTGTTCGTGCTTTTTCTGGCACCTTGGATCGAACAGATTCCGATGGCGGCCCTGGTCGGCGTGATGTTCATGGTCGTGATTGGCACGTTTGAGTGGTCTTCCATCAAGATGTTTGGCCGGATGCCTCGCAGCGACATTTTTGTGATGCTGTTGGTGGCCGGCTACACGGTCGTGATGCACGATCTGGCGACGGCGGTAATCTTGGGCGTGATCGTCTCGGCACTCGTCTTCGCCTGGCAGCACGCGACACATCTCGGAACCGACACGAAGACCAACGAATTCGGCAGCAAGATTTACCAACTCCACGGCCCGCTTTTTTTTGCGTCGGTCTCTTCGTTCAAAGAGATGTTCGACGTCCAGAGCGACCCGGACGATGTCGTGATCGATTTTTACTACAGCCGCGTGTACGACCAATCGGGACTCGAAGCGATCAACGCGCTTTCTGACAGGTACGGCGATGCCGGCAAGCGTCTGCACCTAACTCACCTCAGCAGCGAATGCCAACGCCTGTTGGGCAAGGCGGGAGATTTGGTCGAGGTAAGCGTCTCGGAAGACCCCCAGTACCACGTCGCGACCGACCGGCTGGGGTGAACGCATTTCTAAACGTAGAATTTGCAGAGGCGCAGAGTTTCGCAAAGAAGGTGGCAAGCTCTGGATTTATTCCGAGTGATTGATCAAGTTGAGAATGGCTTGACGAAGCTGACGCGACTTGACGGGCATTTGCAAAATCGTACGGTGCGAATCGAGTTTGGCTTGTTCGGCCCACTCGCCGTGATTTTCGGCTAAGAGCAAGACTACCGGCACCGTTTTGGTTGATGGCTCTGTGCCGAGACGGTTAAAAGCCTCGACCACCGGAAAGCCGAGGTGTCCTGAACTCAGCAGCAACACGTCGGCTGTCTTGTTATTTTCATAAAAACGCTGGAAGAGCCGTTCTGGATCGCTCGTTACGAGTACTCGGTACCCTCGCTTCTTAAACAGTTCGCGAAACAGGTCCTGCATTTTCGTGTCTGCTTCGACCACCATCACTTTGCGTGGCTCCCCGTTGGCGTCGTGCCCTTCCAGTGGCCCGGCGTCTGCGGCAGTCCCCGTTGCCTCTGGCCCCTGCTCGGACAGCCGTTTCATGGTGAGCATGATATCAGAGAGCATTTCTCCGGGGGTTTGGAAACGTCGATCAGGATCGAATTCAATCGCTTTGTTGCAAATCCTTATCAGTGGCAACGGCAAATCAGGAGCAATAGAAGCCAACGGCTTGATTTCTTTGAAACGTGTCTTATCGAGTCGCTGGACGCGATCGCGGGTTTCTGCGATCGCCGGTTTGCCGGAAAGCAGTTGATAGTAAATACAGCCTGAGAAGAAAATATCGCTGCGTGGGTCGTCTTTGCGAACATTGGTCGCACGCTCAAGACCCGCATAGTCGATGGCACGCGGATTAGCGCCGTCGTTTTCGCCTGGATCGTTACCACCAAGGCCAGCCAATCCAAAATCGACAAGTTTGGCTTCGCCATCGCTCGATAAGATGACATTCGACATTTTTAAGTCGCGGTGTGTCACGCCTTGCTGAAAAGCATAGTTCAGCCCCGCTAACATACCGGCGGTAATGCGACTCGCTTCGAGCGGGTCAAACTTTCCTCGGACCTTGAAAAAGTCACGCAGATTGTGCCCTTCTACAAAATCCATCACCATATAATGCGATTTGCCAATTGTGGCGACTTCGTGAATGGCCACGATATTGGGATGCTTGAGCTTCATGCCCAACTCTCCCTCGCGACGGAATAGATCGGCCTCGCCAGGAATCTCGGACTTGCTTTTCCGCAAAACTTTGACTGCAAAAAGCTCGTTGGTGACCCGATGGGTAGCCCGATAGACGCGGGCAAACGTGCCAGCGCCGACCAAGTACAACACTTTGTAGTCACCGTAGAAGAAGCCGGTCCGAAAGTTTTGTAGCAAGCGCTCGAGCTGAAAATTGGTGATCAGCCCATGGCGCACCATAAGCTGCTTAAACTGTTCGTACTCGACATTGCGGGTGCCTAGCTCACCCCAGACCGAGCGCAACTCGGCCTCTGATACAATGCCGACATCCAGTGCACGCTGGGCCAGTTTTTCAGCTGTTAACTCTGTGGCCATAACGCGCGATCGCCCATCAGCTAGCTACAACAATTACCGCTACAATTTTTACTCTCGGGTCCTAACCATTCTCCTAGTACTCGCCGGCTCATGAGGCTCCGACAATCCGAAGCTTCACTGAACGAAACAAGGCTCCTACCACAACGGTCAAGATCCAACATCTTGGGGTAGGGACTAACCCCCACCCTTCTTACTCTTCAAGCTTAAGGCGGTAATCATCCCGCTCACGCCGCGTGGCTTCAAGGTCAAACATGAGATATTTCATGTCGAGCCGAAGCTGACCCAAGGCCTCTTGGACAAGGGTCAGGATACGTCGGCGCCGTCTCGTGCTCTCAACCACGGCATCTACCAATGGAGCCAACTGAGCTGCGTACACGTCTGGGATACTGTGGAGTGCGATGGCCAGTTTCTGCAAGTCCGCTGGAATCTGCTCGGGGGTGGCAATGGATGTTTCAGTGGGGTTACTCATGATGCGTCTCCTAGAAAATGAAAGGTTGACGCGGTTAAAAGCACTACGCATGCCGAACTGGGTATCCCTCCCCGTCCTTCAGCCGCAAGTAATTATATCGTAATGACTTGCATCAAATCAACGGGCCTGATAGCAGTTTTTCTTCGGCGGCTCCGATGTGGTGCTTTTGCCACGGATCGAACTGGCTAGTACGCGGAAATGCTGTTATAAGCGTGACTTACATCGTTTAGGCCAGTCACCGCCCAATGTTGATCCTAATCAACACGCTGGGGGCCTACTGGCTGGGCGAAGGGCGAGAGCGAAGGACAGAGGGCGAGTACTTCTATTTTTGGCTCTCCACCGTTCGACTCTGCCCTCAACTTCATCGTAGACAAATGCAACGGATGAGGCGACTATTCTGCACTGCTGAGAGGCCTAAATGTTGGCTAGAGCTGTGCGGACTGATCCTTGCTTTTTTGGTCATTTTGCCAGTAGCGGCAGGCCAGCCGGACGGCGATTCTGCGAGGCCTGCCCACTTGGACAACTTGGACGGGCTAGCACCCGTGTTGCAGCCGCGGACGCTAAACAGTCGATTCACCGTTGACCGGCAGACAATCGATCGCGAGTCTTTTCTCCATGGCAACGGAGCCGAGAGAATTCTCTTACGTGGCCCCGCAGGCCAGGCAGTCGAGCTGGCTTATCCATTAACACCTGCTCCGATAATCCGGGAGTTTAGGATCCGTGTCGATTTGGCCACCAATCGGGCCGGTATCCGGTTAGCCGCGCGTGTCGTGCTACCACGTAGTCTCAATCGCAGAACTGGCCGTCCCTTCGAGCTGCTAGTTCGAAGCGACAAGATTGGTTCAGGGGGAGGGATTTGGGAAGAGCTGACACTAGAGAACCTACCGGCTCTGCTAGCAAGGAGTGCGCGCGTAGCACGTGCTCAAAGTGGTTTAGCGCTCGACGAGCGCGGCGCGTATGTCTCGCAAATTGTTTTTCTGGCCCCTGGTGGGCCTGGTTCAACCGATCTGATTATCGACCGCATCCAAGTCTTTGGTCTTGTGGGCCAACCGTCTCGCCCTCCAGGGTCAGCAGACAACATCAGCACCACTCCCAGGATTTCGGCAACGATAAACAAAACTGCAAACCCGCGAAAAAAGTCTCCTCGCGTCCCGCGAATCATCCAGTGGCAAGGCGAACCATTCGAGCTGCTCAAACAGCTAGGATTCAATACCGTAGGTATGGAACGTTTGCCGACGGCTGAAGAACTGAATCAACTAGAGCAGCTTGGGCTAGCACTGTTTTGCCCACCACCTACGCCGATCCAATTAAACGACAAAGGGATTACGTCAGACCTTGATCTGGTCTTGGCGTGGAATCTTGGTGAGCAGCTCTCGTCGGCCGACCTGACCCATGTCGAATCTTGGGAACGGCTCGTCGCGCGACACGACCCGATCGACACGCGTCCGACTGTTTTAACCTCACAGCTCGAGACACTCGCAGCCAGTCGAATTGCTGATTGTCTCCTTGTCGGTCGCCCGGTAATTGGCACCGATCTGACGATTCGCCAGCACACCGCCTGGCTTGCTCAAAGGCAACGCTTGGCTCGTCCTGGCACGCCTCTTTGGAACCAAATCGAGACCCAGCCAAGCCCTCGGCAGCAACTACAGAGGACTGCCCTTAGCGACAACAGTGCGATCGATCAAGGAACGACCTACGCCCAGTTGTCAGCGTTGACTTCGGCATCGTTGAATATCAAGACGCGAGGCTTTTACTTTCAGTCGCAGGCACAGCTTTCCGCTGAGAGATCAGCGAATGGACAAGATGTCGCAATGCGCCCGCGCGAATTGGCGTTAGAATTGACAAATCTTCGACTGCAGCTGATTGAACCCTGGATTGCTGCTGGCAGAGAACTTTCGGCCGCGCGCTCGACAAGACCCGATCTGTCAGCCCTCGTGATGCAAGCAGAACGCTCTCACTTGCTCGTGCCCATTTGGTGGTCGCTCGACTTGAAATCGCGTATCCAAACTCAGACCACCGAACCAGTTTCATTTATCGTGCCTGGCGTGGCTGAGACTTCCGAAGCCTTCTTGGTTACTCTGGGCGGACTGCAACGTGTACGACACAAACGCGTAACTGGGGGAGTGCGTATTTCGCTGGAGGAGTTGCCTTTCGATAGCGTGTTGATGCTGTCAGACGATCCGCAGGCCATTTCGCAAGTGACTCGATACGTGCGACGCATCTCAGAACGCGCTGCCAAAATCCGCCGCGACTTAGCAGAGATTCGATTGCAAGAAGTGGCCCGATCGCATACACGCGTGAAAAAATTTACCACGAAGACAGGTCCCTTTCAGACTATTTTTGCGCAGGCCCAACAAGAACTTGCAACTTGCGACCAATACCTCAAATCTGGCACCTTCGATTTGGCATACCTACGTGCCAATGCCGCCGACTTGGCAATCAACGACATCGAAAAAGAACTACAAGCGGAATTCGTCAGCACCAATACGCCATCAACAACATCCTTGACGAACCATGCCGCGATGGCTCTGCCCGATCGTCTGCAATTGCAAAAAATGCTTGCACGCGCGCCAGCCGGTGCCAATCTGCTGACCGGTGGTGGCTTTGAAAACTTGGCTGCCATGCTCCACAGTGGCTGGCGGCACCAAAAACTGCCGCTCGAAGACATCACCTCGTCAGTTCGATTGTCGCCCGAGGCACCCCATAGTGGGTCGTACTGCCTAGAACTAGAGGCCCGCTCGCTGGACGAATCGGCTCCCACATCGATCGTGCCTACGCCACCTGTATGGATTACCACGTCGCCGCTGCCTGTCCACGCCGGCGATTTGCTGGAAATCACAGGTGTCGTACGGTTGCCTGAGCCCCTCGTCGGCAGCGTCGACGGCCTACAAATCATCGACTCGATCGGCGGCCCCGACATGGCGCTACGCATCCACGAAGCGCCGAGCTGGCAACACTTCCGCCTAATCCGCGCCGCCACCAACGACACGCAAGTGTCGGTGACGATCGCCCTGTCGGGATTGGGCAAGGCGCAGATTGATGATGTAGCGGTGCGGGTGGTGAAACGGCGATAAACCGTTCACGGTGCTACACTCTTACTCCTAATCATACTCGTAATCTTAAGCACCTTTCGGCATGTCTGAATGCTGTCAAGGATTATGATTAAGAGTCGAACTTAGGAGAAATTCCTATCTCACTGCATGGCGACGAACAAATCAGCTGTCCTTCCTCGATCACGATAGTAACCGGCTTAGTACCCGAGTCGCAGCTTCGCGATCCACACGGCAACATTCGGTCAATGCAATTTGTAGTGTGTCGATCTGCTGGACCGTAAATGGCACCGCAGCCTCAGGAGGTGGGGCATTTGGAACTAGCTTTCTGCTGATCGTAGCCAGTAGTCCTCCGATGCCAGCGCCAGTGACAGCACAGGTGCCGACGCTTTGTGGATCTTTGTCGATGGCCAACTTGATGAGATTGTTGGAGAGGTCGGTTTTGTTAATGACGAGTTGTGTTTGCTGGGGATCAAGCTGCACGTCTAACGCCTCGGCTTGTTTGCGGGCCAAAGCCCAGCTCGACAGTTCGCAGTGAGAATCAAGTTCGACCGCTTCGAGTACCCAGACAACCAAGTCGGCACCGTCGAGTCGCTGGCGAGCGAGTTCCATGCCGGCAGATTCAATCGCATTCACGTCATTCCTCTTCACTACTTCGTGTAGCCCGGCAGTATCGCTCAACTCAACAGGCCAGCCGTCGATCGCAGTCGTCGACGAAATCACATCACGCGTCGTGCCGGGCTGATCGAATACGATCGCCCGCTGGTAACCCACGAGCGCATTGATGAGGCTACTCTTGCCAACATTCGGCAGGCCAGCAATCACAACTCGCCAAGGCTCTGTCAGATGTCGGCCGAACGCGCTACGTCGCATCAAGCACTCAAGCCGCGAAATTGCTTCGGTTGTATTGTTTTCCGCTAAGTCTATAACGATCGCTTCGATTTCGCGTCTCAACGCACCGTGGTACTGTGCAAGCAGAATCGCCGCTGCGCGAAAAGTCGTCGTTTGCGCCAGGGCTGTGTGCGCTGCCACGGCAATTGGACATCGATGTTGATGAACCAACCACTGCTTAGCATCGACCACCGTGCAGCCAGCGATTGTCAAATCCGCGACGATTTGGGCTGAAGATTGCCGTCCGCCGTGGCAGTGGATTTCTAAGCTCTCACCAGTACGCCGGCTAACGATTAAGTCCTCACCCCCAAGACCGCCCCAATGGCCATAAACAATTTGGCCCACAGGCTGGTCGCCCAATTTGCGATTGTTCGTCGCTTCAAAATAGCGATCAACGGCCATCACTGCCCCGTCGCCTTCGACGGCGACTACCGCGACCGCGCCGCGACCTTCAGGGGTGAGGACGCAGACGCAGGTGCTGCCACGGCTGCTCACAACAATTCCTCGGCAACCAGCGCAATGCCGGCTAATACCAAGTTGGGGATGTGGCGAGGAGGTTCTTCCTCGTACGGGAGGTGCGAGACGAGACGCGCCGCTTCTCCACCGGTAATGAAAAGCTGAGGGGGCTTGGAGCATTCACAAGTAACGCGTTCGATCAATTCGCGCACTGCGCCAACTAGGCCCCAATAAAGTCCGGCAGTTATGGCCTGCTGCGTCGATTTACCGACGACGGCTGGCGGCTTGTCGAAGTTTTTCGGCGTGAGTAAGGGCAGTGCGGCGGTACCTGAATGCAAAGCCGTTGATGACAAAGTCGTACCTGGCAAAATTGCGCCGCCTTCAAAAACACCTTGCGAGGAAATCAAATCGACCGTGCAGGCAGTGCCTAGGTCGACAACAATAGCCGGTCGCTGTGGTTGTCGCAAGCGATTAACCGCCACGGCGTTGAGCAAACGATCGATGCCAACTCGCTCAGGCTGGTCGACATGCACTTCGATCGGCAACTCGGCGCACCTCAACATCCGCGATTGCCCCGAAAAAATCTCCTCAACCTTAGCCGAAGCCTCAGGATGCACCGAAGCGACAAAGCGTCTCGGCGCTGCCGTGCCAATCTGCCCAAGCCACTCGTTAATCTTGCCCCGAAGGTCCACCTCGTCGCAATGAGCAACCGCCAGTGTCGCTTCAGGCTGTGGCAGCTTTACAGCAGCGATAGGAAACAACGTTGGCTCAACTTCCGTTGTGCATTCGCCCGGCGGCGGAAACCAACCGATTTTTACGCGACTGCTGCCGACGTCGATCGCCAAGATTCCGCCCGCTGCGTTGGCACTCTCCTCCTGGGCATTCTTCGTGCTGGCATTCATAACGCTGGCACCTATTGCTTTTGGCGTTCGGCGTTGAGTACGGCGTAAGTGCGGTCCATCAGCTCTTTCAGCCCTTGCCCAGTGACCGAAGAAAACAAGAGCACTTCGCACTCACCGGCTTCGACCAACTGCTGGCGTATTTCCTCGGCATTTGGCAATTCCGCTTTACTTACCGCGACGATCTCAGGTCGATCGGCCAGCTGCTCGTCGTAGAGCTTTAGCTCCTGACGCAGCGACAAATAATTTTCGACGGGGTCTGTCCCATCCATCGGTAGCGGCTCGACCAAGTGGACCAACACGCGGGTTCGCTCAACATGCCGCAGGAACTCGTGCCCAAGCCCAACTCCAGCGTGAGCCCCTTCGATCAAGCCTGGAATGTCGGCCATCACCATCGTTCGATCCATGTCGATCTGGATAATGCCCAGATTGGGAATCTTGGTCGTGAACGGATAATCAGCGATCTCGGGCCTCGCCCGCGACACGCGACTCAACAGCGTGCTTTTTCCCGCGTTGGGTTTTCCGAGCAGCCCCACGTCGGCGATAACTTTTAGCTCGAAAGTTAGCCGCCGACTTTCGCCTTCGCCACCACGAGTGAATTCGCGTGGAGTTTGGTTCGTGGCCGACTTGAACCGTGTGTTGCCTTTGCCACCCCGTCCACCTTGGGCAGCGACGACGCTATCGCCATCGACGGCCAAGTCT
>JAJDEE010000329.1 GCA_029259975.1 Planctomycetota bacterium | reverse complement strand
GATCACAGCCCATCTCGAGAAACCGAGCCTTAAAGTCGCGTAACAATTCATGGAATCTTCAAGCAAGACGATCCTCTGGCAGATCACCGACGACAAGCCGGGGCACTACAACCAGCTGCGTGGCCTCACCAACTCGCTTGCAGAGTTGTTGCCGTTGGAAGTCCACACGCTACACTCGCCATCGCGCCATAGTAGCTTAGCTTCGCTATGGTCAAAAAAGTTTTCGCCTGGCAACAGCCTGCCTGTCCCCGACTTGATTCTCGGCGCGGGCCACTCAACGCACTTGGCTGTCTTGGCAGCACGACGCGCTTTTGGAGGCAGTGCTATCGTACTAATGAAGCCTTCTCTCCCTCTCGCTTTGTTCGATTTGTGCTTGATACCTGCTCACGATCACGTTGGTGAATCTGGAAATATCATCACGACTCGCGGCGTTCTCAACATCATTCGACCGACGGAGCAGCACGACCGGCAATCTGGCCTGCTCTTGATTGGCGGCCCCTCTGCGGCTCATGATTGGTCGGACGAGCGCATGTTAGAGCAGCTCACAGCGATTACTTCGAGTGACTTCGGGGTCCATTGGCAACTTACAACATCACGACGTACTCCGGCAACTTTCTTGACCCGTCTCTCCGAATGCAACCTCGCCAATTTGCAAGTCGTACCCCATCAAGAAACATCGCCTCAGTGGATGCCCGAGCAACTCCAACGAGCCGGGCAAGTTTGGGTCAGCGAAGACAGCGTTTCGATGGTCTATGAAGCGCTAACCGGCGGTGGAGCCGTCGGCGTACTCGATGTCCCCAGCAAACACCGCGGTCGCGTCGCAGCAGGTATCGACGCGCTCATTGAAAATCGCTGGGCAACCCGATTTGTCGATTGGCAACCGGGCAGCCAGCTCTCACCACCACCCACGCAGCTTGACGAAGCACGCCGCTGCGCCGAAATCGTCTGCCAACGATTTCTCTCACAGGCTGCGGCCTAGAAGCAGCAGGGACTATCCGTGCTGACGGATGGCTGCAGAGATCGTATAATGGCCTCATGCGAAATCCCATTGCCCAACGCCGCCGATGTAGGCTCTTATTGCGATCGCCATTGCTCGTTACCTTCCTCAGCACCGTCTGGTTCGTGACGTTAGAGACGTTAGAGACAAAGCTCCAAGCCGAGGAAGCCACGGTCGCTCTGCCGCTTGCAGACCATCAAGAGGTCGAATTTAACGGACAGCGATCGTATGGCTACCTCAAAGATCTCTGCGCCCTCGGCAATCGCAAGAGCGGAAGCCTGGGAATGAAACAGCAGCAAATTATGCTGGAAAAACATTTTTCAGGCCTACAGGCGAACGTGACTTTCCAGCGATTCAAGGTAAAACACCCGCTCAACGGCAAGCGTGTGCCGATGGCCAATATCCTAGTCGAGTGGCGTCCCGAAGCTCGGCAACGAATTTTACTCTGCGCGCACTACGACACACGCCCACTGCCCGACCAAGAAATCAATCCTCGCATTCGCCAGAATGGAATTTTCCTAGGTGCCAATGACGGAGCGAGCGGTACCGCGCTACTAATGGAGATCGCGCATCACGTCCATCAATTGCCGCTGAACTACGGATTGGATTTCGTTTTCTTCGATGGCGAAGAATTGGTTTATTCTATAGGGCGGCAAGATATTGGCCCTTACTTTCTTGGCAGTACGTGGTTCGCCCAGCAGTATCGCAAGCATCCGCCCAGACACGAGTATGTTGCCGGCGTACTGTTCGACATGGTCGCTGACGCTGATTTGACACTGTACCAAGAAGAAAACAGTGCCTCTTGGAAGCACACCCGCCCATTGGTAAAAGAAATTTGGGGAACTGCGCAGCGATTAGGCATCAAAGAATTCATTCCCCGTGTCAAATACTTGGTGAATGACGATCACATTCCACTCAACAAAATTGCTAAGATCCCCGTTTGCGACATCATCGATTTTTCTTACCCCGATTATCCAAGAAATCGCTACTGGCACACGACTGCCGACGCCCCTGGCCGCTGTAGTGCCGATTCGCTCGGCAAGGTGGGAACGGTTATCATAGAATGGTTATCGACGAAGCGCTGATCAAAAAATCTGAGCGAAGTGTTTCCATGGACTCTACCACCCTGTTTGGCTTGTTTTTGGTCGGCCTCTCCGCTTTTCTACTGGCCTCGCATTGGCAGCGATGGCGTCAGGCCAAAAGCCTTGGCAACATCAATAACCAGCAGGAGCAGCACTGGCGCGAGCACCTCGTCCGCACGACGCGTCGGCGGGCCATGGCTAGCTCGCTGGTCGGCTTCGTCGGCGTTACGCTGATGGCCTTTAAAACCTTGCCGCAGACACCACGATCGATCACGGCCTACTTACTGAGCCTCGTACTGATGACCAGCTGGATACTGTGGCTAGCTTGTCTAGACTTACTTGCCGGCCGACGTTTTCAGCAGGAGCGACAACTCGCTGAAATCGCCCAAAAGCTTCGCCGAGCACAGCTGAAAAACAGTAATGCGGATTCCGCAGAGAAATGACTTTTGTACTCAAACCCTTCCCGAGAATTCATTCCTAGCCATAAAACCGCTTGGCGATCTCGCGGCAATGGAATGGCAACCACTTGCGACGTGTGTACAAGCCGTGCCCGGCGATGTTGCGGACTAGCCAGGGGCTGATCTCGGTGTAGTCGGTGAGCAGCGTGGTGCCCTCGTCGGGCACACGTGTGGCGTAATGCAAGCGTGCAATGATCGAATCGCGATCGACGTTCGCCTCTAGCAGCTTGTCCAATCGCCAGTCGGCCAGCAGTGTTCGTGCAGCCAGAGGTAGCGGCATGAAGTTGGTTCCAGCGATGCCGATTTGTTGTATGTAGTCTCCGTCCAAGGCTTTGCGAGCGCGAAGGGGTTGCAAAGGAATTGGTGCCGAGTACTCCGCACCCTGCGGCGGTGGGCGGTGATGGATGAAATGCAGCAGATTGGCATAGCCGTTCGCATTCCAGCCGTAGCGAATTGGCGTGCCGTAGGTAACCATATCGAGCGCTAGCTTGCGCACAGGGTGGTCGTCTTCGTCAAGTACGTCCCGCACTTGTTGCCAGACAGGCATGTCTGTGCCCTGGCGAAGCCACGGTTGGTAGTACGATCGGGCTGCTTGAAAGAAATCGTTTCGCGCCTCGCGATCGGCGCCGAGCAGTTGGGTTACTAGGGCTAGGACGTTGCCACCGTGACTGTGACCCCAAAGTTGAACGCGCTCGAACCGCAGCGCTTCTTGGGTGTTTGCGTGCTGCGCTAGTTCGCCGATTAAGCGAATTGCTCCGTCGGCACGTGCAATGTGGTTGTTCTGGCTGGACCAGTTGAATAGCCGGACGGGGATGTTTCGCTTTGCACCCACCGCTAGCCCAGATTCTAACGCGGCGGTAAACTCGCGCGTGTAGTTGCCAGCCTCGCCGGTGAAATTGTCGACGACCCGTTTGCCGACTTGGCTGAGCGACTTGCTCAGCCCCGGCGCGAATCGTGATAGCTCGGTCAGTAGCCCAAGAAAGTCGTTGCCGACAAATGTGCCGTGTACGCAGTAGATTGCCGCAACTTGGGCGCGCTGGAAGCTTGCGCCAGCGACGGCCAGCTGTTCGTCAAACTCAGCCGACAGGGGGCTGGTCGGCGACACGGCTGGGAGCAAATGGTACGGCGAAGTGGGGCGCTCGGACCGGTACACTTGGTGTCGGAACGGGTTGGACATGTGCGTTGAGTCCAGAAGAGTGAGCCGAGTCGACGCGGTACTGGGGCGTAGCGTAAGGATGCAAGCCTAGCGTGCCAGACCAAGTTTCGTAAGGCCGACCTCTGCGCTCGTCATCCTTGAAAAACGCAAGATAGGTCATCGTATCGGCGGCAATAAATTCGTGTTCGCGTGGCGCAAATTGCGTTTGCGTGTGAACCCGCCGCCAGGTGCCCGCATTAAAATAGTTCTGGTGCAGCACATACCCGTCGGCGTAGCTCGCATCGAGTGGGACCATCTCGGCGTGATGCGTATGGCCGTAGACAATGTGTTTTGCACGCCGATTGCGAAAATCTTGCTCGGTGAGCGCGTGCTGATAAAACGAGCTGCTACTCGCCCCGCGCAGTTCTGCGATCCACTGGGCAATCCAACTCGCCCAACCGACCGACAGCCGCCGGCTAAATTTCAACGCCTTTTGCAAGCCGTCGACGATGTCGACAGGACACCACGTGTCGCGCTGCTGCACAAACGGGTTCTCTAAAAACTCGTCGGCCAGCTCGTCCCAGATTTTTTTAACTTCCTTGCGAATCGACGGTTGCGGGCAGCTACGCTCCAGCAAGCCTTCGATCCAGACCGGTATCATCAGCAGCGGACGAATGTTGTCGATCTCGCGCAAGCCGGCAATCACGCCGGTCGGCAACTCGTCGCCCAGTTGCTGCTGCACTTGGATACCAAAGCGGTTGAGCAGCTCTAGCACGATCACATCGCCCAGGCTGCTCGCATTACGATCGCCTTCGTAGTTGAATGGATCGTACACGTCGCCGTGACGGGCAAAGACCTTGTGCCGACGCATCACTTGCACTAGTTCGTTGCTCTCCCAAATTTCGTGCGGAAACGGTGCATCGGCGTAGGTCGTCAACCCCATGTGGGCGACCAGTTGCCTCCGCAGCCGATTGTAATTTTCGCCCGGCAAGTGATAAAACCAATCGTGGTTGCCGACCATGTAGTGAATCCGTACCGGCACCGAATGCCGTTCGGAGCTCGCCGCTTGTCCTGTATTCGTTGCCGGGGGCAGGGCGATGCCTTGTTGCTGAAGCTTGCGAAATTCGCCGAGTGCTTGGGCGTTGTGTTGCAGGATATCACTGGTGATTTTGGCAACTTGCTCGAATAGAGCCGGCGACTTGATGTCGTCCCAAGGCCGTATCGCACTGCCAAGCCATTGCGTCGACCGCACCACGTCGAGCGTATCGCCCAACAACACCAGATCGACATGCTCGATCGGGCGGTAGTTTCCGTCGCGCCGCTGCGAAGCATTCATGCTTAAGTCAGCCAACCGTTCGGCGAGCAAGGCGAACGCCCCAGGCGAAATGGTCGAACCACTGGTGCCGTCGGTCAGGTGAAGATCGCTGATGATGACCAGCATGGGCCGTACTGGGGTTGATAGTTTGGGGTTGATAGTTGTTGAAAAGAGAATCTCGGCTTCTCTCAGTTGTCATCGGATCGATACGCGCCGAAAGTTAGGCATACTGATAAGGATTTTTCGGAATCTAACGACTAGCAAAGCGCCTGCGCACAAAAATCGCCTGCTAGCTTGATCGAAGCTAGCAGGCGACGTCGTTCTGATTGAGTTGTTGAGTGTGCTGCTTACCAGCCGTAGTAACCGCCACCGACACTCACGCTAACAGCCGGGCCGTACACAACCGGGGCAGGTGCGGCGTAAAAAACGGGGCGAGCGTAAGCTACCGGCGGGGTAGAGTAAATCACTGGGTTGGAATAGACAACTCGTCGACGAAGAATCGGCCCTGCTACAACACGGCGAGCGACCGGATAGGGCGGCAGTACGGTACGGGCAGCTATCCGACGCACTGGCGCTACGCGCCGAACAATCCAGGCATTCGCTTCTGTGGCACTCACCATCGAAAAACCACCGGCTAACAATGCAACAATCAAGATTCGCTTCAACATGATTCACTTCTCCTTGGCAGGATCCCCCAGCGGCCTAAAGGCGGGATAGGTTTGTTCTTGGCCGCTCTGCATTACTCATGATGCACTTGGCGTGCCAAAGCCACAAGGACGCATCCCAACCTTTTTCCACAAAAAGACTTATGGCGATAGCAGTGAATCAAAGTAGATATCGAGACAATAGGCATGTAGTCAAAATAGCCGCACTTATGTCCCGTTGCGAGAGGTCGTAAACGCGACACAACTGTGGCTATCAGAAATAAGCCCCAAGGATCTTCCTTGGGGCTTATGGTTAGAAAATCACGCTAAAAACCAAACGAGAGGCTCACGCCACTGCGTCGACCGCCATAGTAGCCAGGATGGCCGCCACCATAGTAGTGGCTGCGGCGATAAACACTCGGGCCGCGATGGTAATACCCACCATGCCGTCCACCATAGTACGAAGTACTATAGGATGGCGAATAGTAGCCGCCACCAGACCCTCCACGGTAACCACCGCAACGCCTTGCTTCTGCCGTCGAAGCCGATGCACTCGTCAAAGCCATAGCTGTCAGCACTGCCAAACCCAAAATCGTTCGTCGGAACATAACGCTCTCCCTGGACGCTAAGGCGTCCTGCTCGAATCTGAAAAGAGCTAGGCACACAACAACGCCCCTTCCGCCTAGCACACGTACCTTGCTCTTCGCAGACTTCGTGCCACTTGCGTGCTTCGATTTCTCAACTCCCGCACACAGCAAGAGTTAAGTAGCGTTGCCGGAAAAGTTTAGCAGCAATCTCAAGGCGAGATTCCGCCATCGGTTTGACGACAACCGTCGTCGATATTGCTACGGTCCTGATGCCCTAAGCCATTTCCAGCAAAGCTGTTAGCATTTGTCGCTTGTAACAATTCTGCGTGCGAATACCCTGCAAACAATTGCTAGCAAAACTCACCCACCAAAATAATCAGGCTCGTTACCTGACCTCCACTTGATGTTGCACCCCAGGCTGGGCGTCTGCTCTTCGACGGGTGTCTCGCCCGCGAGAACCGCGTCGAGCGCCGCACGAAGATCTTCGCCGGTGACTGGAGTGCCACTGTCGGGGCGGCTCGAATCGAGCTGGCCACGATAGGCGAGTTTTTTGTTGGCATCGAAGACAAAAAAGTCTGGCGTACAGGCGGCGCGATAAGCTTGGGCAACTTCCTGAGTCTCGTCATACAGATAGGGAAAGATGTAGCCGCGTGCTTCGGCCTCAGCAACCATCTGCTCTGGCGAATCTGCCGGGTAGTTAGCAACATCGTTCGTACTGATTCCAACCACTGCCGCGCCGCGGCTCATATATTCATGCGCGAGTTGGGCCAAGTGGTCAGCCACATGGACTACGTAGGGACAATGATTGCACATGAAAATAACAAGTAAAGCAGGCGCGTCGTCAAAATCGCTGAGCGAAACCATCTGACTATCGACATTGACCAAAGAAAAATCGGGAGCAGCTGTCCCCAGGGGCAACATCGTGCTAGGCGTACGAACCATCTCGTTTTGGCTCCGGTAATGCGACTCTTTGGGTGTCTTCCTGCTCTTACAGAATGGCCAAAAGGTCAGCGATTTGTGTCAAAAACCGGCAGAAATTGCGAAAACAAGTTGCCGGTGGCGAACTTTCAGTATCGAGGATTCGTACCAGAACTTCAATGCATACAAGCCTTCGTTGACAGTTTCAGGGCAATCTCCGATAATTCGGCAAGATTGACCAAAAGCGTGACGACACAATTTTCAGCAATTCAGACTTTCCCAGTTGGCGATCCTAACTGGAAAGTATGTTCCTAACGATCGACCATAAGGAATCCAAAATGGGTGTGCAAGAAGTAAATGATGACAATTTCGACGCCGAAGTACTCCAGTCAGCCGAGCCTGTGCTGGTCGACTTTTGGGCACCTTGGTGCGGGCCTTGCCGCCAGATCGCGCCGATGGTCGAAGAGATCGCCGGCGAAAATGCTGGCTCAGCCAAAGTCACCAAGATCAACATCGACGATTCACCAAACTCCGCCAGCAACTACGGTGTCAGCAGCATTCCCACGCTGATGGTCTTCAAAGGCGGCGAAGTCGTCGACCGCTTTGTCGGCGTCCAGCCAAAAGCCCGGCTGCAAGAAGCGATCGATGCCGCCAAGGCCTAAGCGTCGTAGCTACGTCGTAGCAGCGACGTAGAAATGTCGAAGCGAATCAGAAAACTCAACCACGACGTCACATCGAGAACGACGTAAAGTTCTTGATGTGGCGTCGTTTTTTTGTTGATACTGACTGTTTCCAACCGAACCGCGACAGCAATGCTAGCAAGCTCAGCAAAAATTCGCTAACGATTGAACTCTTGCCGTACGAAAGGCCGATGAGACGTTGTGGGTAAACTTTAACGATTACTCAAACTCCTCAGGCAACTTCTTTTTGTGACCAGCGAGTGCTAGCATGGCCAGCGACAAACTAAGCGGCAGTCCCCCAGAGAGTCAAAACGTTTCGCGTGAGATCCGCGTCGATGCGGCCCATACCCTACGCCGAGCTGATTCTGGAACACAAGCCGACGACTTAGTCGCGGTCGTTACTGAGCAGCAGCACTATGCTCTGGCCAGTTCTGAAGAAACTCTAGGGCAGCTAATCGATGCCTGCGCCTCGCCAGAGACCCTGGCTCGTCAAGCAGTCGATCTGGCGCATCAGTTGCAAGATCAGCTAGCTGATCTCGATCGCCGGTCGGAGCGAATCAACGCTCAAGAGGCCGATTTCGATTCGCGCGTCCGTAACGCTCGACTTTGGATCGACGAGCGTGAAAGCGAACTCGACACACAAGAACAAGCACTCAAGCAGCGCGAAACCGAATTTGCCGAGCAAGCCGAGCAACCTCGTGCTGCATTTGACCAAGAACAATTTGACGCCCGCGAGCAAACTCTGAAGGAGCGCGCGCAGGAGCTTGCCAAGCTGCAAGCGGAGCTTGAATTTTCTCAATCGCAACTCGACGAGCAGCAAAGCGAGCTAGAAATCCAATCTGCCCTCTGCCAAAGCAAGCAAGAGGAACAAGACGAAATGAAACAAGCTTCCGAGCAGCGACAGCGCGAACTCGATCAGCGCGAAGCCGAAGTATATAAAGGAATGGAACGCAACGCGTGCGATGAAGTCTCGTTGGCGGAACGTACAGAAAAAAACACCGCCACTCGCGAGCAACTCGCACAGCAACAAGAAGAGCTTCGCGAATGGGAGCAGCGACTGGCCGAGCGTGCGAGCGAAGCAGAGTTTCAACGTGCGGAGCTTGACCGACAGCTGACGCAGCAACAGCAGCAACAAGCTGAGGCGGACGAGCAAGAGCGGAAAATTCGCTTCCGAGAGCAAGAAATCAAAACGGCTCTCGAACGTTTCCAGCGTCTGGGAATCACCGAACAAAAGCTGGTCGAGCTAGAGCAGCGTGCCTTAGAGTTTGACATGCGCGACGCTTATCTGGCCAATGCCGAGTCGCTGCTTGCCGAACAACAAATGCAGCTACTCGCCGGGCAGCGTGAACTAGAGCAGCAAGAGCTGGCGTTCGAAAATCGCGTGACTAGCGAGCGACGCGTTTTGACCAAAGAGCGAGAACAAACCCAAGTGACGATCAAGCAGCAAGAGCAGCGACTTGATCGCCGCGAGGCCGAAATGCAAAATCGTCACTCCGTGCTCGGGCAGCTGCAAGAAGAACTACAAAACTCGCAACGCGAAGTGCTTGAAATGCGGCTGGCTACCGAAGAAACCTGGTTGCAACTCCAGGGTGTGTTAGCACCAGCCACATTATCACGATCTATCGCCCAAGTGCGGGCAAAGCTGGCCGATCATTTTCAGTTGGCGACCGAAGACCTACAAAATCGCCGCCACGAACTCGAAAACATCCGACAAGAATTGGCCGAGCAGAATACGCAATTCCAGCAACAACGCACCGACTTGCAACATTGGCTCGAGCGACGTGAACAAGACATCGAGCAGCGCGCCGCCAGGCTCGTCTCGCGCGAAAAAGAACTCGACGCCCAGCAACGCCACTACGAGCAAAATGCGCGCAAATGGCAAACCGAGCAGACACAACTGCAGCGAGAAATTCAAAGCCTACTTGCCGAACAGCGTCAAGCCACATCAAATGCGGCCTAATTAGACACGCGTACAATCACGGCCCTTAGGTTCGCCTGGGCGCTTAAGAATCTTGCGATTCCGCTAGCTCTGCCTCGACATCGATCACTTTACCTTTTTTCGGCTCGTAACTTTCGTCGACAGGCCCTTCTTCGGAAGCAGCTTTTTCTTTCGCACGTTCGCTTTGCGATTTCCAGTTGCGAGGTACGACTTGCTGGCCAGCGGTCATCGTCTCGGCACGGTTGACGATTGCCATCGCGGTTTGCAGTTCGCCGCGGTTGAAGTACGAATTCCGCACAAGGCTGCGCGTAGTACCAGTCAGCTTTGCTGCCAGCTCATCCCAGCTGACATCGCTGTTGATATGCCAGGCAGCGGCCTGCGAAGCGCCGTAAGGAAGCTGTCCGCTGGAGTAGCCTTTGATGATTTGGATCAATGCGGGGCTATCGACAACATCCTCGATTGGACGAACTTCGTACGGCTTGCTTGAAGAGGGATCACGCAGTCCGTGGTTGAGACACAGCAGCGGAATATCGACGCGTCGGATTTTATCAGGAGCAATGTCCACACCGATTTTCTCGGGGGCAATATTAAAACCACCACCACCGCCGCCTTGACCACCGCCGCCACCGCCGCCTAAACCGCCGCCGCCGCCACCGCCAACACTCTGCTGACCACCGCCACCGCCACCGCCACCACCTCGTCCGCCGCCGCCGCCGCCTCGACCACCGCCACCGCCGCCGCCAAACTGGTGAAGCACCGGTACGCCTGCGAAAGCATCTGGAATAAGTACACGAACAGGCTGCTCGGTTTTGTTCGTCAAGACGAGTCGTCCCCTGGTGGCATCGCGCGCGACGAACTTAGCGTCGACCAAATCTTGATCGATCGCGTCAAACAAATCGACTAACGCTGGCTCAGCCTCTTTGTCGGCGGGCTTCGTGTCCTTCGCCTGCGTCGGCAGAGCAAAGCACCCGCCAATCAAAAGTCCGAACGCCAATGCGTTTAGTTTGTGGTGCCGCTTCCTCTGTTTCTGGATATTCATCGTTTAATCGTCGCCTTCAAAGAACGAAATTACCGGGCCTAGCTGCGAAGAAAGACCATCTACGGGTCTCTCCAGCATAAACTGGACAGCCCGAAAAGCCAAGAAAAAGAGTTACAAAGAACCCGAGGGCTAGGAGT
This sequence comes from Planctomycetota bacterium, assembly GCA_029259975.1. GTDB lineage: Bacteria > Planctomycetota > Planctomycetia > Pirellulales > Lacipirellulaceae > Bythopirellula. The sequence continues at coordinate 12,377 of JAJDEE010000329.1, read as the reverse complement.
TGGGGGCAGGTGAGGTGCGTTGGATCGGAATATGGCGATTTCTGCGGTTGTCTCTGCCCACCGATTCCGCGAACAATACCTAGGGAACCCGCGGCGGCACGCCAGCAATGTACTCTTGGATTGCCATCCCTTCCGCGCCGTCGGCCCTCCTCCAACCCACTCCAACGCCGTGTCCTCAGCCACAACTGCCTCTCCCGCCCCGTTGCAACGTCCTCGCTGGATTATCTCGGCTGGGTGGGATTTGTCGTACATTGTGGTCTCGCCGCTGCTGATTGTGCCGGTCGTGCTAATTTTGGCCCGTCACTGGCTCACGGCAGAGGAAATCTCACTGGTGGTGATTGCCTTCGCCTCGCTGGGGCACCATCTTCCCGGCTTCATGCGGGCCTATGGCGACCGCGAACTGTTCGCCCGCTACCGGCTGCGCTTCTTGCTGGTGCCGCTACTCGTGCTGGGTCTCGCGCTGTTGTTTTCGCCGCCGAGCGGGTTGGCCTCGGCTTTACGATTGCCATGGACACACCTGCACGGGCTTGAGCTGATATTGCTCGTCTGGGGGACGTGGCATGGGCTAATGCAGACGTATGGCTTCATGCGAATCTACGACGTGCGTCTGGGAGTCAACGATCGCTGGACGGCTCGGCTCGACCATTGGCTCTGCCTGAGCGTCTTCGTAGCGGGCTTTGTGTTTAGCGATGCGCGTGTGTTTAGTCTCGCTAATACAATGTGGCAATCGGGCTTGCCGCTGTTCGGCCCCGAGTGGGTTTGGGGAACGCGTCTAGCCGTCGGCAGCGTGGGAGCCTGCGTGCTGGTGGCGTATGCGATCAATCAACTACGACTGCGACGGCAGGGTGTGCCGCTGAATTGGATCAAACTACTACTGATCGGCACGACGGGTTGGTTTTATTGGTACGCAGGCCGGCTATCGACCAACGTGCTGATTGGGCTAGCGATGTTCGAGATTTATCACGCCCTACAATACAACGCGATCGTGTGGATTTACAACCGTCGACTATTTCAACGCGCAGGCGATCGCTTTGGTCCGCTCGGTTTTTTGTTTCGCGACCGTTGGACAATGCTCGGCATCTACCTGGCAGCGATCGCTGCCTACAGCTCGATTCGCTACTTCACCGTCGACGCAAACGCGTACGTCTTTCGCGGCGGCAGCCAGGACACCTATCAATGGCTGGTCGCGATGTTCGTGACGTCATCGTTCCTTCATTTTTACTTTGACGGATTCATCTGGAAGGTAAGCGAGAAAAACACTCAGCAAAACCTCGTCGACGAAGTCACGCACACATCGATTGCCGAACGTTACGTCCCCGCTTTTTTGCATGCCGGAAAGTGGCTGGTCTTGCTAGCCATTATCGGCGGCCTGCTATGGTCAGAGTATTCTCAAGCCTTGCGCGGAGGCGTCCGCAAAGCCGGTCGCCTGCAAGCTTTGGCAGCAATCACACCTCAGTTGCCAGAATGTCACGCATTGCTCGCCCGCGAGGCGCTGTCCCACGGCGATGCCCAAACAGCCATCCAATACGCTCGTCGTGCGTTGGTCTTGCGACCGAGATCGCACGCCCTGCTCGCCGATCTCGGCTTGGCTTACCTGCAAACAGGCCGATTGGACCAAGCTAGACAAGCCCTGGAGCAGGCGGTCGGCTTGGCACCAAACCAATGGGACTATCACAACGATCTAGGGCTGCTGCTCGTCAAGCAAGGTCAAGCCAAGCAAGCCGAGCACGAGTTGCGGCAAGCGATCGAGTTGCGCCCCGACCTCCTGCAGCCCCGTCAACACTTAGCCGAGTTTTACTCGCAGCAAGGTCGAGCGGCTGAGGCCGCGAGCCAATTTGAAGAAATTGCTAGGCGTTTTCCCAAGTCGCTTATCGGCGAACTTGGCCAAGTGCTGTTACTCAGCCGGCAGGGCAAACACGAAGAAGCCGTACAATTGGCCAGTTTTTTGGCTATTGGCAACCCAGAGAACTGGCTGGTGCAATTAGCCTTAGGCTCGGTTCAGAATGCGTGTGGCGAAGGAGAAGTTGCCTGGTTGGCTCTACAATCAGCCTACAATCTTCGCCCTCAATCGCCGGAGGTAAACTACCAACTGGGCCTTGCAGAGTTTCAGCGTGGCCAACCCACCCGTGCGATTAGTCCCCTCCTGCGAGCTGTTCGACTCGATCCGCAACATTTCAACGCCCAATTTCAATTAGCCAATACCTATTACACGCTACAAAAATTCGACCAGGCGCTTGAAGCCTATGCTCGCTGCCAAGAGCTTCAGCCGCAACATGCAGAGCTGTGCGCCAACCTCGGCGGGCTACTCGCGACTCAAGGACGCTTCGAGACCGCAGAGCATGTCTACCGCGCAGGCCTCGCCGCCCATGCCGATTCGGCACAGCTCAATTTCAATCTTGGCGTCCTGCTCTGGCAGCAAGGCGAATTAGACGAAGCACGCGAGCTGCTGCTGCTCGCCGAAGCACTCGGCATGCAATTGTCTGACGAAGTCCACGAAGCGATTACCGAGAAGTAGACGTCGAACATCTAGACTCTGTCAATCAAGGGCAAACAGTTGTTGCATATTTTCGTCAGCGTTATCTGCTTGTAGTCGGCATTCACGATGCTTCATCCTAACCTGTTTAACTACCTCGATTACGCCGCCTATCCCCACGCAAAAAATAGCCAATCGGTTCGCAGTTGGTCAATCAGGCGGTTTTCGTAGCTGACCGGTTCGACACGTACGTGCTCGAAGACCTCGCGCAGCGCATCGGCAAAAGGCGAACTCTCGGCGTAAGACCAAACAGCTAGGACACCGCCGGGAGACAAATGTTGCCGTGCCGTTAGCAGGCCCGCCACCGTATAGAACGAGACGCTTTCGTCCCCCAAACGCTCGTCGGGCGAATGGTCCACGTCGATCATTACAACATCAAACAGCTCGTTCGGCGGGCCGGCAAGCCGTTGGTAAACGTCGCCCATCGTGACGGTCAGTCGCGATTCATTGGCCAGCTCCGACGACAGCGGTACCAATCCATTTGCGAGCCAATCGACGACTTGTGGCAACAACTCGACGACTTCAACCCGCTTGACACGATCTGAACGCAATGTCTCGCGTACCGTATAACCCAATCCAAGCCCACCGACCAACACGCGCAGTTCGTCACCTTCACACCCATTGTCTTCGTGAAGAGCTAGCGCCGTTTGCGCCAAAACCCGCTCGGAATCAGTATACAAACTACTCATCAGAAACTCGTGATTCAACGTCACTTCAGTCACAAACGTGCCTGGCTGAGAAAGCAGTTCGCGTCTACGCAAACAGAGTGGCCCCAATGGACTTGACTCGTAAGCCAGAATCTCAAGTTTCGATTTCGACATACCCCAAACCAATCAAGCAAAGGCGGCTGACTCGGCGCTCTGTTTGAGCCGCTCGATCACTCGCATGTTCGCGACCGCGTCGTTGAGCGACACCGGCACAGGCGTGCCGTCGAGAACCGCTCTCGAAAACAAATCGCCTTGAATCGTATACTGATCGCAAACATCGAGTAGAATTTCTTCGCGCTGGTCGCCCTGGGTATGCCACATCTTACAGGGACGATCGTTGGGCGCATTAAACGGGATTTCAATCTCGATTTGGCCAGACGTGCCAAAGAGGTGTACTCGTTGATAAGGAACAAGCTGCATCGAGCAGGTAAAGGTCGCGGTACCGCTACCAAAATCGAGCATGCCAGAGCTAAGTCGATCGATTTTCATTTGGGGATCGTACTCAATGAATCCACTCACACGCTTTGGCTCCGTACCAAACAACAATCGCGACAACGAGATACAGTAGCAGCCAATATCCATCAGACCACCGCCGCCGCCAATATCAGCCATGTTGCGTATATTGGCGGGGTCGTCGTTGAAATAAGAGAAAAACGATTGGATAGTTTTCAGCGTCCCGATCTTTCCAGCCGCAGCCAACTCGCAGGTGCGCAGCCATTGCGGATGGTGGCGGTACATGAACGCCTCCATAATTTTCAGCTGTGGATACTGCTTTGATGCGGCAAGTAATTGCTCGGCCTCAGTGGACGAGAGAGCAATCGGCTTTTCGCACAAAACATGCTTGCCGGCTTCGAGAGCCTTGATCGCCCACGGCACATGCAGATGATTGGGCAACGGAATGTAGACCGCATCGATAGATTCGTCTGCCAACAGTGCTTCGTAGCTGCCATAGGCAGTCGGCATTCCAAACTCGCTTGCAACAGCTTCGGCCTTGGCCAAGTCACGAGACGCGATCGCTGTTATCTGTGCAAAATCGCACTTCTGCATAGCAGGAATGACTTGCTTGCTTGCGATTTTTGCCGTACCAAGCACACCCCAAGACACTTTTTTCATGCGTTTCCACTTTCAGCGTGCTTCGATGTTCTCCTGTCAGACAAGTAGCCCCTACTTATCCACGCATACAAGGAACAGTACTAGCCTAAAAAGAGAATGGCTACGGCTACAAAAGCAACACTACCCCTGAACAGCAGTCGAAGAAGCCTAGTCGTTGCTATGCGATCTCAACTTGCCGCTTTCTTTTCATCCACTGTATGCCGCCCAGTACACAGGATACCAAAGCGAAACAGAGTGGAGCTGATGCTTCGGGCACGGCGTTGACTCGCATGGATACCTGATCTAACAGAGCGCCAGCTGCCAGATCGTCGTAGACACGTATCTGAAAAGTGTACTCGCCCGTCTCGAAGGGATCGAATGCTGGCGTCGGCGTTGGAGGAGCGACGATTCCAGGTGCGCTGGATGAAAGAAAAGAGAAACCTAGGTTTTGACTGTCTTGGACCGTGGTTGTGGCGGTCAAAAGAGGAAGACCACCAAGAAAGACAACACCACCATTCAGATTGAGAACACCATGATCGCTAAGGTCGGTGCCGACCGCCGAATTTAAGTCGTAGCTAAGCTCAAATCGATAATTTGCAAACGAGCCAGGACCCTCGATGTCGGTATAGAACGAAAAATTCCATTTCGACAATCCAGGATCGCTCTCACCGATAGGTACCTCGAACGTGCCCAGCCCGTCATTCGTAGGTGCAGGGAGAGATGTGAATCTAGGTGTTGCAGTAATGCCCATCGTGATCGTATTCGCGCCGTCGACAACGGTCGAAATGGCTAAGGTATCGTTAGGTATGCCTGACCCACCAAAAGTTGCAACCGGAATCGCCCCGAAGGTATCGACTTCTGAATCAGGCGCAGAACCCGGAATCACAACGCCAGGCGTCACAACGATTGCGTGCGCAGAGCTTGTCAAAATCAACAAAACGCTCAACGACGCAGTAACTGCTCGTAAGAAACCCATAGCCAGATACTCCAAGGTAGGTGCGAGATCTTACTTCTCGCGATAAATACTTTGATACGCAACCCGGTCGCTGCCAACTCAAGAAAAGTCATGCTAATCACCGCAATACGGGGAGTCAATTAGCAAAACCATCAAAGACACTACAATCCTAAGAATCATACGTATCCCCCCTCTAAAGACACCTGCCGACCTAAACTCGTGGCACTTTCGGGGATTTCCTCGGCTAGCTCCCCTGGGTATCTTTGGACCTAATCGACCGCTGCAAACTCCAATGAAGTAGAACCCCCCACAAAGAGGGGTCTTGTTCGGGCGAACGGAATTTTGGTTATCGCTACTTGGGATGGGTAAAAGACACGATATGATTGGCTGCCACCTAGAGACGAAAAGAAAAATCGCTTGCGAAGCTCGCTCGCAAACCACTAAACGCGGGCACTGTAACGCCCGACTGACCTAGCGCAGCTTCCTACCCACTCGGATACCGCCAACCTATGCTCCCCGACCCATTACGCCTGACGATCGCTCTAATTCCGCTGGCTTCTTATGGACTGCTGATCGGGCTACTGAATGCGCGACGGCGGCCATTTCTGACGACCGGTGGAGCCGACTTGGCCGCTTTGGGAGCCGCGCTGTCGGGGCTAATTTTGGTTGGCCCCATCGAACTATTTCGCCCCAAAGCCGCCTCCGCCGAATTTGGCAGCTACGTCTGGATTTTTCTCTTGGTGTTCTACTGGCTCTGCGTCTGGCTTGCCGTCCTGCTGGCAAAGCCCCGATTGGTGATCTACAACGCTAGCATCGACGAGCTGCGCCCCGTACTAGCTGAAACGGCGCGCACCATCGACCCCCAAGCCCGTTGGGCAGGCGACAGCCTAGCACTGCCGACCTTGGGGATTCAGCTTCATCTAGAAAGCTTCGACCTGATGCGCAATGTTTCGCTGGTCTCAAGTGGTGGTAGACAAAACCTCGCCGGATGGCGGCACCTTGCTGGCGAACTTTACCGTCGTCTCCAGCCTGTACGAGTCGATCCCAATCCGCGCGCCCTGGGAATCTTGCTGGCAGCACTGATCATGATTTTCGCTAGCACTGCCCACTTGCTAGCCAACCCACAGCATGTCGCGCAAGCCATGCAAGAAATTTTTACGTACTAAGTATCGCTCGCAAAACAAATGATGCTTTTAGCGGTAGGGCGCGAGCCCTCCGGTGTCGCAAACCGGAGGGCTTGCGCCCTGCCGCTATAGATCAAAATCCGCCACTTATTTTACGAACGATCCTAAGGTGGGAAGTCAGCGATCTGATAGCAGATCGCTTCACAGTTTGTAACCGCCGCCCCCCAGCAACTCTTCCCTTCTTTTACCTTTCTCGGCACAGCTACAACTATTGTCAAAGTTTGACGATTCTAGCGACGATAACAACTTTGCTGACTTCTCCGGCAGTTACTGCGCAACCCCTATTGGGTTGCGTCTAGTGCTAGCGGAGGGTGGCCCGGGGGGAACCGGCAGCGATTAGCTGAGTAAGAACGTTTCGTTTCTGCTCGTTTGCTGCCCAACTTGGGTACCCGCTTGGCAACGACCACGTTCGTTGTGGGCCACAAGGCTCGGGAAACCGAGGCTAAATAAAGCCGAAGCTAAGAAAGCAGCAACATGAACCGTCAGATTCGGTCCACAACTTCGCTAGCGCTCTGCGTCTTGCTCCTGGTGTCGGGTTGCAAACCCATTCAGCCCTTCTTCTTTAAGGAAGATGGCAATCTGCTGGGACCGGGCGATCTCTCTCATTACATGGATATCGCTACCGATATCGAGTACCCCGACGTTCACGAGCCTACGCTCGACGAAGTCAACGCCGCACAAGCGCCGCTGACCATTGCAAACGCCGAAAATTTTGAGATCACCGACCTCACCTTGGAAGAAGTTACCCGGATTACACTCACCAATAGCCAAGTCATCCGTCAGCTAGGCGGACGAATCACTGACGGTGGCAGCAACATCGCCGGCGCCACGCCAGAGACTTTGCAAAACAATCCTGGCGGAGCAGTCACGGCCTACGATCCAGCGCTGGTCGAAAGTGGCAACGGCACCGGCACTGGCAGCCAGCTCAGCGGAACGGGCGTCGAAGCAGCACTCTCAGAGTTCGACGCGGTTCTCGACAGTAGCATCACTTGGCAAAACAACGATCGACCACAGAACTTCGGCGGTGGAGGTGTCTTTGGGAACTTCTTTGCGAACAACTTCCAGCAAGATACCGGCAACTTTACGATGGGCATCACCAAGTCGTCCGCCCAAGGTACCATTTACGAGATTCGCAACAACACACTCTACGATTGGAACAACAACGGCAGCCGCGCCACGCCTAGCGATTGGTTTACCAATTTTGAAGCCGCTGTCACCCAACCTTTGCTGCAAGGGGCAGGAACGCAAATCAACCGTCTCGCCGGTCCGCAAACTTTTCAGCAAGCCGCGGGTGGCGTAGCCAACCAGATCGACGGCGTAATCATTTCGCGGATTCGCCATGATATCACGCTAACCGACTTTGAAGCTGGTGTGCGTAACCTGATGCGTGATGTCGAGGATGCCTATTGGGAACTCTACTTCGCCTACCGAGATCTCGAAGCTCGTAAAATCGGGCGAGACAGCTCGTTAGAAACATGGCGCAAAGTCAAAGCTTTGCAACGCGTGGGTGGCACCGGCGGTGAAGCAGACAAAGAAGCGCAAGCTCGCTCACAATACTTTTTATTCCGCTCACAGGTTGAAACAGCCCTAACCAACCTGTTCCGTGTTGAAAACAATCTACGCTACATGATGGGGCTTACTGTTTCTGACGGTCGCCTGTTCCGACCGATCGACGAACCTACGACCGCCCAAATTCACTTTGACTGGGCTACGATTCATTCCGAAACTCTGGTACGTCGCAGCGAGCTTCGCCGCCAAAAATGGCAAGTCAAACGCCGCGAACTAGAACTAATCGCGACTCGCAACAACCTCTTGCCGCGATTAGACGCTGTGGGACGCTACCGTTGGCTGGGCGGCGGCGATGACTTGATCGATAGCAGTCCGACGGGGGTCGGCCCATTCTCTGAAGGCTCGAACGCGTTCGAGTCGCTCGTAAGTGGCCGGTACCAAGAATGGCAAATGGGCCTACAATTTTCCATGCCGATCGGCTTTCGCCGTGCCTTGAGTGGGGTTCGGCATCATCAATTGCTGCTCGCACGCGAGAGGGCCGTACTGCAAGACCTGGAACTGGAGGCTTCCCATCAGTTGGGCAGCGCCATCCGCGATCTTGACCTAAACTTCGGCTTAACGCAAACCAACTTTAACCGCCGTGTTGCGGCCGAGGACGAAGTCGAAGCCGTCGAAGCCGTCTACGACTCGGGTCGTTTGACACTCGATTTGCTGCTAGACACCCAACGTCGCCGTGCCGAGGCAGAATCAGCTTACTATCGCTCGCTAGTCGACTATAATCGGGCTATAATGCGAGTGCACTATCGCAAAGGATCACTGCTTGAGTACAACGGTGTTTACTTGGCCGAAGGACCTTGGCCTGGCAAAGCACAATTCGACGCGTTGCGTCGTGCTCGTCAGCGCGATGCCAGCACTTATCTCGACTACGGATTTACTCGCCCCAATGTAATTAGCCAGGGCCCCCACGCACAAATTACTGAGTCATACGCACCCACAACTCTCCAACCAACACCAGCCTACGACGGCCCAGTCATCCAAGAGACCACGCCTCAAGAGCCAACGCCACTCGAACATGAACAACTCGACAACGATCAAGAAGTAATCCCAGTCCCCGAGGGCGCACAGGTCACCTCAACTGCGAAAAATCAAAACAACACAACGAAGGATGCGAACTTTGCTGTTGCTACAGCCAACTTGCTAACGGCGCCAGTCAGCGCTCCGACAAGTTTGCCAATCGTAACACCAGCCTACGCACAACCTATCGTAACCGCCGCCTCCGTCGAAGCTCCCATTGTCGGCCTATCGGTCGCAGAAAACAGCGGGGCGGAACGGCTACACACAAACCCTTACCGACAAGACTTGAAATCCCGGGTGGATTCGACGACTGGAGGCCTGCCCAGAGTCAACCCACTTCGCCCTTCGCAAAGCAATCAGTTCACAAATTCCTGGTCTGCCGATCGCCTCGCTGCCGACAAGCCCGCTGTCAATGAATCTCAAACGAATCACTCGACTACTGAAACTACTCCAGACTCTTCAGTCTGGCCAAGGCCAGAACGCTAAAGGCTTGGCGAAATCGTGCGGTGTCAGTCGACGTACAATCTTTCGCGATCTCGAAACACTTAAAGAGGCTGGCGTCCCTCTCGAGTACGATTCCGATGCGCAGCGGTACGCGATCCCAACCTCCTTCTTCCTGCCGCCAACCAATTTCACAGCCGCTGAGGCACTGTCGGTAATCGCCTTAGCTGAAGAACTTGGTTCTGAAACAGGCCTACCATTCTTCGCCCCAGCCCGTCAGGCGGCGCTTAAGCTTGAGTGCAGCTTGCCGGCATCGCTGCGAGAAGAACTTCGCACGATGACGCGTTCTATTAAGATTCAGACCGGCCAAATTAATCGATTGCCCAGTAAAGACGAATTCTACCAACAGTTGGTCGACGCGATTGCCAGCCTTCGCGTCGTGCGGCTGGAATACGGTAGTCTAACGGAATGGAAAACAATCAATACGAAGCTGCGACCCTACCAGCTGCTTTTCAGCGGAAGGAGCTGGTACGTAATTGGTCGCAGTTCTCTGCATCGCGAAATACGCATTTTTAACATTAGCCGCATTGCTTCTCTGAAACCCTTACGAGAGAAGTATGTGATACCACGGGCCTTCAGCCTGGAAAAATATCTGGGTAATGCCTGGGGCATGATTCCTGGAGCTGGCCCAGACCACGATGTTCTCATCCGATTCCGGCCGCTGGTTGCTCACAATGTAGCGGAAGTTGTCTGGCACAAAACACAACAGCTTGAGTTCCTCGAAGATGGTAGCCTAGAATTCTGCGCCAAAGTTTCTGGCCTCGACGAAATTGCTTGGTGGATCATGGGCTACGGCGATCAGGCCGAAGTACTCAAGCCGACCAAGCTGCGGAAACTTATCGCCCGCCGTGCCAATCAGATGCATGCGATCTACAATGGCAGTAGCAAATAACCAGCGTCGCTCAAGAGCCGTGACCCTACGAATCGTCAGCATTTCCTCAGGCCTTGCTGATTACTACCCCAGTCCGCTACAACTCTGTGCATGTTCTTTTCGTTTGATGGCATCGATGGCGTAGGCAAAACGACGCAAATGCAGTTATTTTGCCACTGGCTTGCCGAAGAGTGGCAAGGCGGAGGGCGCGAGGTCGTGACATGCCGCGACCCAGGCAGCACTCCGCTCGGTGAACGGGTGCGAGAAATTTTGCTCACCAGCGACGAGAGCACACCTATCGCCGCTCGCAGCGAAATGCTGCTCTACATGGCTGCCCGCGCGCAATTGGTCGAACAAGTGATCCGCCCTGCCCTGGCGGCGGGAAAGGTCGTTGTCTCCGATCGATATCTGCTCGCCAATGTCGTCTATCAGGGCTACGCCGGAGGACTCGAAGTCTCAGCCGTACGCGACGTGGGGCGCGTGGCAACCAAGGGCCTCTCGCCCGATTGCACCTTCCTGCTCGACATGTCGCCCGCCGCTGCGCTCGAGCGAATGGGCGAACAGCTAGATCGTGTTGAGAGCCGAGGCGACGAGTACCGCGAGCTGCTTCGCCAAGGCTTCCTGCAAGAGGCCGCATTACTCGGCGATAAAGTTCACGTTATTGCTGCCGATCGATCAATCGATGAAATCCAAAACGAATTACGCGATATTGCAAAGAGCCAAGTGTCGAATTAGTTTGGCCTTCGACAACTCAGACGGCTCCGTGCTCGAGCTTACCAGCGCTTCCCACCCGCTCCAACATCAACACCGCCAACATCGCAACGATCGCCAGCACCAAGCACACGGTAACTTCTTGATTCCAGCTTGGTGGCATGACCTGTGCGTACCGTTTCTCTGCAATCATTTCTTGAAATGGCCACATCAATCGAAGCGAACCAATCATGAACCCACCAAGCATCGCCATAATTGGCATATGAAAACGCGCCAGCAGCCATTTCAAGAGTTTGCTGAAACCAATTAACCCACAAGCACAACCAGCAGCGAACACAAGTAGCGACACGAACTCACGCGACGTGCTTTTCAGTGCAACCACATCCTTAATGATGCCTGTCACGGTCACATAAGCTCCTAGCAATAGCAGAATGTACGAGCCGCTGATGCCAGGCAGTATCATCGCGCAAATCGCAATCATTCCGCTAAGAAAAAAGTACGCCAAGTGATCGTGAAAGACGACGGCTTGCAATCCGACTAGCCAAAAGGCAAACAGAGCTGCACCGGCAGCGAGGAAATAGCAAGCTGCTCGCTGCGTAGCGTCTCGGGGTTGCATCATTCGCATCACTATAAAGCTGGAGGCAAGAATCATCCCGAAGAAGACTGCTAACGTGTACGTACGTTGTTCGAGCAGCAAGTAATGCATCAACTTGGCGAGGCAAGCAACGCCTGTCAGAATTCCCAAGCCAAGAGTCAACAAAAAACGGCAGTCAAAGTGCTCAGCCGCTTTACTCCACTGCCGACGGGCGAGCAGCGCAATCAGACGGCCATCGATATGACTTATCGCGCCCACCAGGCGTTCGTAGATCCCCAAAATCAGCGCCACCGTCCCACCGGAAACGCCTGGAATGATGTCTGCACCTCCCATGAGAAATCCACGTGCTATTTGGGCCAAATCTTTGCGCTCCAACTGTATCAACTTGCTAACTCCCTGAAATTCCACCAACCGACTCGACAATCACCACCCCCCTTCAGGGAATGCCCCATCTAATTTTAGGCCACTGTTTTGGCAATGTAAGGAGCTTAACGGATATCTACTGGGGTGCAGCCTGCACTTTGCGCGTGAGTCGGTTTTATAGTAGAAGTGGTAGCAGTATTTGACTGGCAGGAGGGCGTTCCGGCGAGAAGCTGGATAAATCAAGGAGCCAGGGATGGCAACTAGCGATCAAGTTCAAGTGAA
>JAJDEE010000328.1 GCA_029259975.1 Planctomycetota bacterium | reverse complement strand
AGGGCTCGCGCCCTGCCGCTATAGATCAAGATCCGCCACTTATTTTACGAACGAACCTAAGCAGATGTTGTGTAGCGGTTTTATAAACCACGAACTGCCCACGACTAAAAGATGCCTTTACCAAATCTCGAGTTCCGTTTCGAGTTCGACTCCTAAACGCTCGGCCACGCGGCTACGGATCATATCGATCAGCCGCAGCACATCTTGGCTCTTCGCCTCCTCGTCGGCGATGATGAAGTTGGCATGACGTTGACTTACCTCGACGGCCCCGACACGAGTCCCTTTCAGACCCGCCTGATCGATCAACATCCCCGCGCTCATGCCACGTGGGTTTTTGAATACGCTCGCAATATTTTGGTGCGACAGCGGCTGAGCTGCTTTTTTGACAATCCATTGCTTCTGCATCCGCTTGGTCAGCCGCTCGGGGTCATCCTCTTCGAGCTGAAACTCTGCGCTGAGGATCACCAGCTCGTCCAAGCTGCTTTGCCGATAGGCAAACACTAAATCTTCGCGCTCACGCTGCACAATTTCGCCCGAGCGAGTCATCACTGTCGCGCGACACGCCCATTGGCCTATGTCACCACCTCGGCTGCCAGAGTTGCCGTGCAGCGCTCCACCCACCGTGCCAGGAATGCCGACCAAAGGCTCCAAGCCGGCCAGCCCCGAACGAACCGTTTCGCTGATCGCATGCGCTAATTGAGCGCCGCCGCCCGCAGTCAGGCGACCCTCGTTGATTTGAATATCGGAGAAGACGCGGCCTGCGAGGTTAATGACCATGCCGGCCACACCTTCGTCGCGGATCAACACATTCGAGCCACCACCAAGCACGTGGATCGGCACCTCTTCGTCGCAACAGCGACGCACCAGAGCTGCTAGCTCGTCGACCGAATTAGGCTCGGCGTAGAATGATGCCGTACCGCCCAATTTCAACCAAGTGCGCTCGCCTAAAGGCTCCTGCTCTCGAACAATTTTTTCAAAGCCGCTTACCAGTGTCATCACTGCCATACCCTTACGAAAGCTAGCTGTACCTAACCTCAGGACCGACCTACACTTAAAAAGACACTCTCCAAGCCAATCTGTCGACCTGAATGGCTAAAGTCTGCTCCCTTGTACAAGTCCCCTATGGTGACCTGTCAGTTGCCTGCCGTCAATTCGCAGTGCCTATTTTACCCATTCCACCAAGCAGTCCGTGCTGCCGAGGCTTCATATTAATTTATCGGGCCAAACAAACTCGGCCACAAGTACAAGCGTAAAGACTCCGATCATGAGACGGAACAATCTGAAAAAAACCTTGAAATCGGCTGTGGGCTGGTAGATTTCCTCAAGGCCGTGGCGTCCTCAGGCGATCCATGGAATCCCAGTTCGCCTCTACCAATCATCCTTCAACCTTCAATCTTCAACCTTATTGACCCCATTGCCTGAGGGCCTCGTAGCACGCAACCGCGACCGTATTCGACAAATTCAGGCTACGAACCTCGGGACGCACGGGAAGTCGCAAACAGCGTTCGGGCCGCCTGGTCAGCAATTCGTCAGGCAGGCCCAGCGATTCGCGGCCGAAGACGAGCGTGTCGCCTTCGGCGAAACAGGCATCGACGTACGAGCCAGTCGCTTTTTTGCTGAAATACCAGTGTCGCTCCGTCGGCCAGTTTTCGCAAAGAGCTGCCCAATCGTCGACCGCCTGCCACTCCAAATGTTGCCCGTAGTCCATCCCTGCTCGCCGCAAATGGTAGTCATCGACGCGAAATCCAAGTGGCCGCACTAGCCACAGCTTGGCCCCCACCGCCACGCACGTCCGCCCCACGCTGCCAGTGTTGTAGGGGATTTCTGGCTGGTAGAGCACGATGTGTAGTCGAGGCTGGTATTTTTCTGTCATGCCAAAGTGTTAGAGTTGAGATTGGAGATTGATGACCTGAGGTTAAGCAGCCATAGTAACATCATCTATCTCACACACACCAAGAAAGTTACCCATGTCGTTAGGTTTTGCCATCGTCGGAACTGGGATGATCAGCCGCTTTCACGCGCGAGCGATCGAAGACGTCCGCGGCGCTAAGCTGATTGCCTGCTGCAATCCAAATGCCAAAAGCGCCAAAGCCTTCGCCAAAGAATTGGACTGCACACCTTATACCGACGTGGCCGAGATGCTCGCCGATCCGGCAGTCGATGCCGTGACGATTGCCACACCTAGCGGTGCCCACATGGAACCGGCCGTCGCGGCGGCCCGCGCAGGCAAGCATGTGATCGTCGAAAAGCCGCTGGAAATAACACTCAAACGCTGCGACCGCATCATCCGCGAATGTGAAAAACAGGGCGTCAAGCTCGCCACGATTTTTCCGTCGCGTTTCCACAACTCGTCCGTCCACATGCGTAAGGCGATCGATCAAGGCCGCTTTGGCCGGCTGACGCTTGGCGACGCCTACGTCAAATGGTTTCGCACACAAGAATACTACGACAGCGGCGCCTGGCGCGGCACCTGGAAGCTCGACGGCGGCGGCGCGCTGATGAACCAAGCAGTCCACACCGTCGACTTGCTCAGCTGGCTGATGGGCCCCGTCGAAGAAATCCAGGCGCAGACTGCCTTGCTAGCACACAAACGGATCGAAGTCGAAGACGTCGCGATCGCTACGCTCCGTTTCAAAAACGGCGCCCTCGGCGTGATCGAAGCGACCACCGCCGCCTATCCCGGCTACCTCAAACGCATCGAACTTCACGGTAGCCACGGCACCGCCATTCTCGAAGAGGAAGACCTCAAGGCATGGGACTTCGCCAAAAAAGCACGCGGTGATGCCGCCATCCACAAAGCGATGCAAAGCAGCAAAAGCACCGGCGGCGGCGCTGCCGACCCCTCGGCCATCGGCCACCACGGCCACACGCTCCAATTCCGCGACTTCGTCAAAGCGATCAAAACCGATAGCACCCCCGCCGTCGACGGCCACGAAGGCCGCAAGGCAATCGAGATCATCCTAGCGATCTACAAATCTGCCCAGACGGGCAAGCTGGTGAAGTTGCCGCTGAAGAGCGACCCGAAGCTGGGGTGAAAACCGGGCGAATTTATGGGTGTTTTCGTAGAAGCTATTGCGGCACTTGTACAAGCACTGGTGTGCTTAGTTTCGTTGGTGCTGGAGACAATGGGATTCGCAGTTGGACATCTTGCCGAAAAGCCAAAACCTGGTGAGGCTCGATTCTCAAAAAAACGTCTCCTAGTTGCATTCGCTCCTTTATGCCTGCTAATTGTGATATTACCATGCGCATTGTGGTATCACAATTGGCAAGCAGAGGTTCGTCGTAATCGAATAGATTCGACATTGGCAACAGCTAAGCGAGCAGCAACCTCCATCGTGAAAAAATTGGACAACGACGGCAAAGCAAAATGGCCTCCCATCGTCGATCTACCTAGTGATGCATGGGGCAACCAGTTTAAGCTCACTCAAAAGGAAGCACTGATTCATCAAATCATCATCGTACGATCTAGCGGACCGGACGAAACGCTCGACACATTTGATGATATCGTTGAGCGTCGATCGATAATTCTTAAGAAAAAGGAAATCGGCAAGAATATGCTCGATCGTGCTAAAAATGCTTTACTTGACTTGGATGCAGGAAACCCTGATTAGCCTGGCGCATTCCGTAAGGTGATCGAATTCGTCTGACTGTAGTCCACCGCGGCTGTTCATGTTAGAATCGAGGTGAGATACTCATTCAGGAGTCCTTCATGGCAATCACTCATGCTGACTTAAGCAACTTTCATCAATTTGCTTGCGCAAAACTTGCAAACGACACTGTTGAATCGATGCACGAGCTGTTGGATTTGTGGCTGCTAAAAAATCCTCCCCTTCAAGAGCAAGCCGAAACGATGGACGCGATCCGTGAGGGGCTTGCTAATGTCGAGGCTGGGCAAGTTCACGATTTCGACAAAGTCAATGCAGACATTCGCGAAAAACATGGTTGGTCGAACCCGTCGTGAGCTACCGACTCGTTTACACGACCCGGGCAAAAAACGACCTTCGTGCGACAACCGACTACATCGCTCAACAAGTGCCAGAAACCGCCGAGTGATGGTTCAATGGTTTTGTAGCCGCACTAGCCAAACTCAAGAAAAATCCACGCATCCATGGTTTAGCTCCTGAAAGTGAGCAAGCAGGAGAAGAGATTCGGCAGGTTATCTATCGTACAAGAAGTAGACAGCCCAACCGAGCGTTGTTCACTGTACGAGGTGAGACAATCTACATCCTCTGTATTCGCAGGCCTGGACAAAGCTTGCTGACTCGACGGGAAACCGGCAAAATGCTTTCAGACTTGGATTGAACACGAAAAAACCGCTCTTCCGCCCGCCCACACTTTTCAGGCACAATGTCCTTCCAAAATCCAAGGAAGGAACCCCAGCGTTGCGACTTAAACAGCTAGCAGATTATTCGGTCTATCTTTTCGTGCGGATGTTGATCTGCATGGTGCAGGCGCTTTCGCTAGAAACTTGCCAGGCGCTTTCTAAACGCGTAGGTTGGTTTTGCTGGCAGGTGTTGAAATTGCGCCGGAAGGTGACTGAGGAAAACTTGCTGATTGCGTTTCCCGAAAAATCGCAAGCCGAGCGCGATGCGATTGCATTGGCGATGTGGGAACACATTCTGTTGATGGTCATGGAAATTGCCCATGCGCCACGCAAAGTAAAACGGACGACGTGGCGGCGGTTTTCTTCGGTGCCGAACATGAAAGAAATGCTCGTTCGACAAATCGACGAGCGACCGACCGTGATTATCTCAGGACATCTGGGCAATTTCGAGATGGGCGGTTATCTGTTGGCCCTGCATGGGTTTCCGACGCACACCGTGGCGAGGCCACTCGACAATGTGTATCTCGATCGGTTCGTCAACGATTTCCGCAGCAGCACGGGACAGTACATGTTGCCCAAACAAGGCAGCGGCGAGCAGATAGCCGAAGTTCTCAATCAGGGCGGTACGCTGGCGCTGCTGGGCGATCAACACGCCGGGCGCGGTGCGTGCTGGGTCGATTTTTTTGGCAAGCCGGCTTCGACGCACAAAGCGGTCTCGGTTTTCACGTTGGGGAACTTGGCCCCAACAGCAGTTTCAGCGGCGCTCAGGCGCAGCGGACAGCCGTTGGTTATCGATACGAAAGTGGCGGACATTGTCGACCCAACGGACGACGATTTTCAGTACGGTTCGATTCCACTACTCACCGAGTGGTACACGCGCCACCTCGAAGCCCTTATCCGCAGTGCCCCCGAGCAA
>JAJDEE010000327.1 GCA_029259975.1 Planctomycetota bacterium | reverse complement strand
TGTAGGCTTCGCCGTTGAAGTTCGACTCGTAACCACCCTTCTCAATCAGCACGTGAGCCTTTTGCTCTTCTTTCCATTTGCACTCAATGAATTCCATCACGTCCGGATGCCAAACTTTCAGCGACTGCATCTTGGCCGCTCGACGAGTCTTACCACCCGACTTCACCACAGCAGCAATTTGGTCGTACACTCGCATGAACGAAAGCGGACCACTCGGATTACCGCCGCCTGAGAGTTTTTCTCGTTGCGAGCGAAGTGTGGAAAGGTCGGTACCAGTACCTGAACCAAACTTAAACAGCATGGCCTCGCTACGTGCAAGCTCCATGATGTCTTCCATGTTGTCTTCGACGTGCTGGATAAAGCACGCGCTGCCCTGAGGGAATTCGTAAGGGTTCTCGGGCTGAATCACATCTCGCGTGATCGGATCCCACCGCCAGTTGCATTTATCGCCCTTCACTCCGTACTGATTGAAAAGACCTACGTTGAACCAGACCGGCGAGTTGAACGCCCCATGCTGATGCAGGCAGAGCCAAGCCAGATCGCGGTAGAACCGCTCGCCATCGTCGGTGCTGGCGAAGTAGCCGTCTTCCAGGCCCCAGTCGGTGATCGTCCGGGCGACGCGGTGGACAAGCTGTTGGACGCTGTACTCGCGCTCATCGGTGCCAACTTCGCCGTAGAAGTATTTGCTGCAAATGACGTTGGTGGCCAGCTGGCTCCAGGTGGTCGGCACTTGGCAGTTGGTCTGCTCGAACAGCACCTCGCCGTCTTCACCCTTGATTTCCGAAGTGCGTGTCTCCCACTCGACTGTATCAAACGGGCTGTCCACGCCGGCTGGGCAGAAGATCGCATCGAACTTCATCCGCCCATGGAAACGCTTCATGCCAGCCAGGCTAGCTGTCGCAGGTCTCGACGACGCTTTCCCATCGACTCTGGTCTCGGACATGGTGCTAGAAACTCCCAGATTACCCTTTTTAAGATCAGCTGTAGCCACGGCAAAACCTCCTTGTTAACTCAAAGAAAAGGGTATCCATACCAGTGTACATAGGTACATTCGTTCTTGCAACATCGATCGGCAAACCATGCCGGTCTTCTACATCAATAAATTAGTCAAATGCTCCCACTCCCTCGCGGTCGGGGTTCGCCGGTTTGCAGGCTGCTTTGAAGAGCTTGCCGATACCGAACAACTACATTTTGGGTTGCCTATGACCTTGACTCATCAAAAACGAGCTACTTATTGAATTTTACCACTACATGTAGTGCATGACACCCATCAACACACAACATCCAGTTGGTCGAGGAGCATGATCTTACACAGATCGGACCGGTAGTCAATCGCCAATTGTGGTTTTCGTAAGGTGCTATCATACAATAGGTTGTGTCTATTGCTGAGTGCTAGCACAGCGATCGTTAAGGCAAAGTGAAACTCGATTTCAGGCGAAGAATTGGGGGCTTTTTGGCGTTTCCGGCAACCAACGAGAAAGCCATCTTGCCACCGGACAGAAAGCCCAAAAAAACCTACGGTGAAGAGCGTCAAGGGTTGCCCTGCTTACCTGTTCTTCCCGTCGACACAATCTGACCCTCTGAACTCACCGCTCGGCGGGGCGTCCGATCGATGAGTTGGCACCGGCTACCGCCAACGCAACGCTCTCGCTACGCTGCTTGGGCGGCTTGTATTGACAAGCTTCAGGCGATCTACAAAGCCAAAAAGAACAGAAGCAACCGCCAAGAGAAGTCACCGCCTACTTTCACGTCATTTTGCACGCAATATCGCACATGCGCGCTTTCTTGATGCACCTCAAAAGCCATGATCGCGCAGCTGATACATACGCGCCTAGCGAGAGGGCCTACAGAGAGAGAAAGCAATGATCCCTTGTGTGGCCGCGTTCTTTGTCAATGTGCTACAAGCAATGTGCTACAAGCAGTGTGCTTATCCCTTCCAGCCCCTTACTCGTAGGTTGCGATCCAATTCGCTCTTTCGATTGCCTTGGCAACCTCTTTCAGGGAACGCTTGTCGGAAACCATGAATTGTTTCGTTTCTCGCTGATGAACATCCATGTAACCTCCTGGCGAGGTTGACACCCCCGCGCTCATTTTCGAAATGCCAAGTGGCAGGAGCACGTCGCGGATTTGTTGGTTCTCGCGTGTGGTGAGCGTAAGATTGGCCTTGGGAAACTTCATACGCAAGAACAACATGGCTTTCATGAACTCGGTGTCCGAAACTTCCGTCTCAGCCACAAACGAACACTCCAAATCGACTTCACGGATTCGCGGCAGCGAAAATCCCAAGCGTAAGTGCGGGAAGTCTTGGTGTAATAAAGTGGCATGTCGGATCAGGCGGGCCAGCTCGACGTTCAAGCAGCTTAGGCCTAACAAGATACCCAGGCCGACCGTTTCGAAGCCGGCGTCAATCGCTCGGTGCAAACCGGCTAGACGACGGGCCATGTCGCGTTTTTGTCCTCCATCATGAACTCGAAAATAAGCCCGGGGATCGTAGGTCTCTTGATACAAGTGGTAGCCAGTGGCTCCTGCGGTTCGAAGACGTCGGTATTGGTCAGTCGTCAAAGAGCCAAGATTGAGATTGAGATGCTGGATGTCGGTGCGATCGAGAATTTTTTCGGTAGTTTTGGCGACATACTCGACAAACCGATCGGTTGGCACTTCTCCCGTGACGAGATCGAGGGTCCGGTATCCCTGCTCAGCGAGGGTGCGGGCCTCGCAGACTGCCTGTTCGACATCGAGGGTTGTACGCTTGAACTTAGCGTTCATGCGGAAACCGCAGTAAACACAATTGTTGAGGCACACGTTGGAGAGGTAGAGGGGAGCAAAAACTCGAATTTGACCGTTGAATTGTCGGGCAAAGGCCTCCGTCACAGAAGACGCATTTTGAGTAACTAGTGTTTCCCAGGGAGTCGCTAGAAAGTCTTCGCACTCTGCTGCCACTTTAGCCGTACCCTCTTCCATCTGCTGTAGGAATTTGCTCGATTTTGCTGCTTGCTGTAATCGCTGGTCTTCCAGCAAGCGAGCAGCCTGCCTGACCAAACTAGCAACCGAGCTGGAAATTTCTTTGATACTTTCCGGTTCGAGATCATCAAAATGAATTCCTGCTAGACAAACCACATTGCGATGGCTTGCACGACAGAGCTTATGAGCCGTATGCAGGGCAATCTGATCTTCTCGGTGCCCCTCCATCACCAAGCACTCGGTGGTTGCTTGGTGATCGAGCCATTGTGACCGCGAGACGGCTCCGAGGTGATGGTCGCCCCCGTGAATACGGCAGAGCAAATCAGGGCCGACACTTTCCAGTTGGCAAGTGATTTTCCAGTAGTCTTTTGATTCGAGCGTTCGACTGTTGATCTTATCGACATCAATCATAAGAGGGCTTGAAATGCTATCAAGGAAATGCCGCAGTAAGAGAAATCCTAGAATAGGACATCCATTGCATGAAGGTAAGTGTGCGTAACCGCACGGTAGCCCTAGTTCTCACGCCGTCGGTAGTTACAGCCAATTACTTCCGAAAGTTGCGCAATTGCCGCTGTTGATTGATAGGGTTATTCTTGAAAGGCACTTCGTTGGTATTGGCAACCTTCGACTGGAGTTCGACGACTCTTGAAGACGCACTCCCTCGTTGCTTTGCCAACACAACGGAGCCGACCATTTCGAGAGAGAGTAGACATTTTTCCGAATGAGGAAACAACCAGATGATCAACGCAAACGATCAACTATCGCCTTATGACGTAATCGTGATCGGCGGCGGACCGGCCGAAACGACTTTAGCCATTAGACACCTTGCCCAGACTTGGGTGGATCGGTTTCCCGAGCATCGTCCTGAGTTGATCGATTGCCTCGTGGGCGATGTGGTTGGCAAAAACATGCGGCCGTTTGTCGGTGCGTTGGCAGAAATGACGGCTCCTCCTCTGCGACTCAAGTAATCAAGAAGCATTGATGGTTCACTGAAGAACAATCCCTAAGGAAAATATAGATGGATATCAACACAGCTCCGGTTTCAAGCCACGAAGCGTCCTCCGAACCTGTACTACACACTTTGGGATCGCACGCAAAGATCCTGCTAACCAGTGTCTTCGGCCCCTACGCCCAAGACGATGAATACGGCAGTCGTGTTATGAACCCAATGGAGCTGTACCACAATCAGGTGACGCGAGGTCAAGGTCCGTTTTCATTGCGCATGTTTCATCGCTCTTGGGGACTCATGCTGATTCAGTGCAACATTCAGGCGCCATGCGTGATGCTCGATTTCCCCACACTCGATCGCTTTGTTGAGGAGCTACGTGATCATGAATACGACATTATCGGAATCAGCAGTATTTTGGTGAACGTCCTCAAAGTTTCTAAAATGTGCGAGTTAATTCGGCAATACCAGCCAAAAGCGACAATCGTCGTTGGAGGACACATTGCAAATGCTCCCGACTTAAGCGAGCGAGTCGACGCCGATCACATCGTCAAGGGCGAGGGCGTCCGTTGGTTTCGTAGCTTCCTTGGCGAAGATCTGGATCAACCGATTCGTCATCCAGAGATAAACTCAGGAATGGGCGTCCGTAGTCTCGGCGTTCGGAAGAAACCTAAGTCTGGAGACGTAGCTGCAACGCTGATTCCGTCGGTCGGCTGCCCCATGGGATGTAACTTCTGCTCCACGTCAGCCATGTTTGGCGGAAAAGGGAAGTTTGTCAATTTCTACGACACGGGAGACGATCTATTCGACGTCATGCATCAGCTTGAGGTGAGCATGCAAGTACAATCTTTTTTCGTGATGGACGAGAACTTTCTCTTGCATCGCCAGAGAGCATTGCGATTGTTAGAGTTGATGCATCAACACAACAAGGCCTGGACTCTCTACGTCTTCAGCTCCGCGAATGTGTTGCGGTCCTACGACATAGAACAGCTCCTTGGCCTGGGTGTCGCCTGGGTTTGGATGGGACTCGAAGGTGAAAACAGTCAATACGCCAAGCTCAAGAATATTGATACACTCGAAACCGTCAGTGATTTGCAGTCGCACGGAATCCATGTGTTGGGTTCCACGATCATCGGCTTAGATGACCACACTTGCGAGAACATCGACGCTGTCATAGACCATGCGACGCGTCACGATACTGATTTCCATCAGTTCATGCTGTACACTCCCCTGGTAGGCACGCCTCTGCATGCCGAGATGACTGAGCGGGGGCTTATGAAGGCTGAGGGCGAGTTCCACCCTGCGGACATTCACGGGCAGTCCGTCTTTAATTACCAACATCCACAGATCAAAGACGGGCTCGAGACAAACCTAATCGCTCGTGCCTTTCAGCGAGACTTCGAGTTGAATGGTCCGAGCTTGGCACGTATCGTTCGCACGACGCTGGCTGGTTGGAAGCGACACAAGAATCATCCAGATCCGCGCGTCCGTCGTCGTTTTGCCTTTAGCGTGCGGGAGATGGCGACAACCTACACAGCTGCAATTTGGGCTAGCACGAAGTACTATCGTGACACGCCCGCGATGCATACTAAGCTGTCCGACCTACTTGGCGAGCTGTATCGCGAGTTTGGAATCAAGGCCCGGATTTCAGGATGGTTTGGCGGCCGTCACGTATTGCGAAGACTCAAGCAAGAAGCGAGGCGGCTTTCTCAAGGCTGGACCTATGAGCCCCCCACGTTCTATGAGACCAATTACCACGTCGATCAGTCAGATGTCAGCCGTACAGAGAGTCCCCAGCTTTGTCGGTTTGTTGAATCAACCGATCTTCGCACGTCACCATAGATCATCTCTAAGTAA
>JAJDEE010000326.1 GCA_029259975.1 Planctomycetota bacterium | reverse complement strand
GCAGATAGATTCTTCACCCAGCCGCGACATCACCGCTTGCGGTTTCGCCGCCAATAATTCCGCCACCGTACGAATCCCCACCGTCGCCAACCGCCCCGCCGTCCGCGGCCCGAGTGCTAGCACATCGCAAACATTACTTTGAAGGTTCCACTGCATGACGGGGCGAATGATACGCGCGGAGAGCAACCGGCGCAAGAGCGGTTTCAAAATAGCCGGGGAGCTACGTTTCGTCGCTTGTGTGTTGTTCGACTTCTTGCCAGAAGTCGGCAAGCTGGATCGTCAATTCCGGCAGCCGTGGCGATTGGTAGCAATCGTCGTGTTGCGACTGGATTTCAAACTTGCCTTCGCTTCCCTTTTTGGTGTTGTGGAGCAAAAAATCGAATTGCTGTCCGTCGGGGTCAACAATCCAATACTCGGCAACGCCAAACTCGGCATAGAGATTCAGTTTGTCGACGCGGTCGCGACGTGAATTGGACTCCGACAAAATCTCGATGACCAAGTCGGGGGCCCCTTCGATGCGTGGCTTGACGATATTACGGCGTGATTTAGAGATGTAGACAAGGTCAGGCTGCAGGATGGTATGATCGGCTAAAACCACATCGATTGGCGAGGCGCATGCTCGGCCACCACCTTCTCGTGCTGCTCGCATTAAGATGCCCGTCAAAAGAGCTGAAATGGTTTGATGCAGAAAATTCGGTGCCGGCGACACAATCAGTCTCCCTTGGATTAGCTCAATCGGCTCGCCCTCGGGTAATTTCCAATAGTCGGCCGCAGTGCGCGGTCCCAGCGTTGAAGGGGGCGAAAAGCCGGGGAGTGACTCGTATTGCGAAGTGCCTAGGCTCATGCTGTTCAGTATAGCGTGGAGGGCGACAGTGTCAAAAACCGGAGGTTTAGTGGGCTGTTAAAAAGCAATGTGATAGCAAACCGTCAAAACCGCCGTCGAAACAAACGTCGAAACCACCACCAGCCAGTGCGACCAGTGACGTTGTCGATGCTGCCGGAGGTCGATAAACGTGGCTATCGGAATAAATGCGAGCAAGGCGTAGTGAGCCAATGTCGTCAATTGGCCTGCGTAGGATCCCAAGGGCATTGAGTGCTGCCACCCGAGCCAGTCGAAGTGAGTGTTGTACCAAAGTATTTCGAGCAACCAGTCAACGCATTTCGCGCCAACAAAGAAAAGCGCCCAACAGATGGAAAATAAGGATCTTAATGCCATCGCGGCCCAGCCCAACTTCCAAATGCGATCAGGCTCGTGCAGGTAAGCTGCAACCCACAAAGCAAACGCGAAGCAATGAAAGGACAAGTTCAGCGCCATCATTACCCATGCCATCGCTTCGCCGATGTTTCCTTGGATTTGGGTCTGTAGAAACAGTGAGGTAAATGTGATCACGATTTCATAAGCCCATACAACCGCCAAATAGATAGCCATCCAATGCCCAGGCTGACAAGGGAAGGAAATTCCCCGTTTCCGCCAAGCAAGACCGAGTAGGACGATACAGAAACTTGCACTTTGCGATAGCGATTGCACGCTAAAAATAAAGGACATCCCTGCACCGAACTCGGGCATCACAGCATTTGGATTCAAAGAACGAAAAAGCCGCCAAATTCCCAGCCACGCCGTCATCACCACGGCAAAAACTGTGGTCAACACGAACAAGTGATGAATCCGCAGGCGGGGTAATTCGGCTACGGCGATATCCTCGTGGGTTGGTTCGCTCAAGTTTTCGGCAACCGTCGTTCGATCTCTGCCCAGAAGGTGGCCAGATTGATGGCGATTTCTGGTAACCGTGGCGAGCGGTAGTGGTCGTCAGGTTGTTGTTGGATGACGTAGCTGCCGCTTCCACTGGTAAGATCGTCGAGCAACAAGAACTCGAACACTTGGGTCGCAGGATCGATGATCCAATACTCGGCGACACCATACTTGGCATAGAGATCGAGTTTCTCGGTTTTGTCGCGGCGGCCGGTGGCAGGCGAAAGTATTTCGACGACCAAGTCGGGCGGGCCTTCGACGCGGTCTTTGACGATATGGCGACGGTCTTTGGCAATGTAGAGCAAGTCGGGCTGTAGAATCGTATCGTCGGAAAACACGACATCCATAGGAGAAGGAATGGTTAAGCCCTCCGATGTGTCTGCAGCGTGCCGAAGCATGCCATATAATTCGCCAACAATGATTTGATGCAAAGAGGTAGGGCTGGGCGACATAATCAATCGACCTCGGAGAAGTTCATACGGCGCACCCTCTTCAAGTTGCCAATAGTCGGCCGCGCGGTAGGGGCCTACGGTACTAAAGGGCGTGAACCCGGAAAAGACGTCGAACTTGTCGGAGGCGGTACTCATGGGATTTAGTATATCGCAGATTTCTCCAGGCTCCAAATCAGCTTGATTATTGAGTGTGTGGGGCTATTCAAACCGGTCTTGTAGCGCCTGCACTTCCATCTCTTCTTCGCACAACGCTTCCAGCGCCATGACCGCTGCGGTCGCGGCTTCGAGGGTGGTGAGGCAGGGCACGCCGGCCTGCACGGCGGCGGCGCGAATTTTTCCTTCGTCGGTGCGGGCGCCTTTGCCGCGTGGGGTGTTCATCACTAGGGCGACTTCGCCATCGGTGAGAAAGTCGAGCAGGTTGGGGTGGCCTTCGCGGATTTTTTTGACGGGCGTCGTCGGTACGTTGCCTGCTTCGAGTACGGCGGCGGTACCGGCGGTTGCCAGAATCGTGTAGTCGAGTTTGTGCAGGCGTCCGGCGAGGTCGACGATCGATCGTTTGGCGCGCTCGGCGACACTGACGAAGACGTTTCCCTGACGCGGCAAGACGGTACCCGCCGCCAATTGGCTTTTGGCAAACGCCAAGCTAAATCGCGGGCTGATGCCCATCACTTCGCCGGTGCTGCGCATCTCGGGGCCGAGTACGATGTCGACGCCGGCGAATTTCATGAAGGGAAAAACGCTTTCTTTGACCGAGACATGGCTCGGCACTGGGTCTTCGGTCACGCCTTGCTCGGCGAGCGAGACGCCCGCCATCACCTTGGCAGCGATCTTGGCAACGGGCATGCCAGTCGCTTTCGCGACGAACGGCACTGTGCGGCTGGCACGCGGATTGACTTCAATAACGTAGACGACGGGTTTGTCGTCTTCTTCTTTCACCGCAAACTGCACATTCATCAACCCCACAACGCCCAACTCGCGCGCCATCGCTTCGGTCGCGTCGCGCAGTTCTTGCACGACGGGGCCGGGCAGCGAGTAGGGCGGGATCGCGCAAGCCGAATCGCCAGAGTGGACGCCGGCTTCTTCGATGTGTTCCATGATACCGGGGACGATCACATCGGTGCCGTCGCAGATCGCGTCGACGTCGACTTCGATGGCGCCTTCCAAAAAGCTGTCGATCAGCACCGGTTGGCCTTGGGCCGCGACGAAGGCCGCGACGACATACTTATCGAGCTGCGATTTGTCGTAACAGATTTCCATCGCCCGTCCGCCGAGGACGAAACTCGGCCGGACCAAAATCGGATAGCCAATCTGCTCGGCAATCTGCCGCGCTTGGTCCATTGTACGGGCGATGCCGTTGGCGGGTTGGCGGAGGTTGAGCCGCTCGAGCAATTGCTGGAACTTTTCGCGATCTTCGGCGGCTTCGATCGCGTCGACGCTCGTGCCGATGATTGGCACGCCGGCGTTCTTGAGCGCACGCGCGAGGTTCAGCGGCGTCTGGCCGCCGAACTGAACGATCACACCATCGGGATCAGTGCGGTCTACTATGTTCAGCACGTCTTCGACGGTGAGCGGTTCAAAGAAGAGCAGGTCGGAGGTGTCGTAGTCGGTGCTGACGGTCTCGGGGTTCGAGTTGACCATGATCGACTCGTAGTCCCCCTTTCCCAGCTTACTCAGCTCGCGCATCGCAAAGCTGGCGTGGCAGCAGCAGTAGTCGAACTCGATGCCTTGGCCGATGCGGTTGGGACCGCCGCCGAGAATCATAATGCGCTTTGCCTCGCCCTTGGGTGGTACCTCGTCTTCGGATTCG
>JAJDEE010000325.1 GCA_029259975.1 Planctomycetota bacterium | reverse complement strand
GATTCTTTGGGTCCACCCGAATTGCTCGCAGTAAGGTTGCTCGGCATTTGGCGAACTGCGGTGCGGCCCGATCTTCTTGCTGCAGAATGTACCAGAAGTTGCAAAAGTTGAACTGTGTTTCAGCTAAGCGAATACGATATCGATAGACATTCGGATTCCTTTCCGTCAATATTCTCAAAAGTTTTTCGGCTTGTCGGTAATCGCCTACTACGGTGTCGATCTCCTCGTCCTCTCTCAGTAGGCGGAAATTGGCGTCTGCCCGTAGGCGAAAGAAAATAGCTAGCTCTTGCCGAGAATCCAACACTAATTCGCCTGAAGGAAGTTTTCCGTAGGCGTCGATTGCTAACGTTAAATCTTTCACGCATTGCTGGAGTCGCAGCCGCTCGTCATGTTCTTGGTCAGCCGCCCGCAACTCGTTATTGGCCATGTTGTAGTACCCGCGGGCCAAGGCGCGACGTATTCGAAATTCCTCGGGGTGTTGGCTCAAAACACGAAGGCGTATTTCTTGTGCTTCGAGCATTAACTGGCGAGCACGGTCCTGTTCCAGTAATTGTTTTCGATTGTAGCCTTGCGTAGCGACCACGGCCCCTTCGTTCATCGTTGCTTCGGCGAGCAAATGCAGCGATTCCACATCGTCGGGCTGCAGTTTCACTACTAGCTTGCGTAGTCGCGTTACTTCGGCCGAATGTTTTTTCCAATCGTCGAGTTGTTGATCTGCTTCGGTTGCTTGCTCGGCAGGTAGTTTTCCCATGACGCGTAGTTGCGTCATCTTCTGCCAACGTTTCTGGATCAAGCGAGCTAATTGATTGTGTGTTTTCGCCAAAGCTGTCAACGCTGCTGCATCATCTCTGGCATTTTGCACAAGTGCTGCCTGGATAGCCAACGCTTCGTGTAGAATTTTGCTCGCCTTGGCGTCTTGCCCAAGCGCCATCTGTACCTTGCCGAGCATGAATTGTGCTTCGGCCAACTCGCGCTGCGAGTCAACATCGTGGGGCGTCAACTCTACAAGCTCTGCGTAGTACTGCTGAGCAGTCTGTAGCAAAACAGCCCGTGCGGCTTGCATGCCAGGCTCTTGGGCCAACACATCTTCGCTAGCAAACACAAAAGTATCTTTCATCGCCGAACGAAGCTGCTTGGCATTCTGGTTGGCTTCTGCCAATGCGCGATTCGCTTCCAGACCAAACCGTACCGAGACAATTGTCCCGACGATCAGCGCTGTGGCTGTGATCCCTAGCAATGCTGCTTCGATAGGGTTTCGCCTGCACCAGCGCACGCTGCGTGCCCAGGGGGCGAGCGGGCGAGCACTAATCGGAAAACCATCCAGAAAACGCCGCAGATCGTCCGCCATCTCATCGGCCGACGCGTAGCGATCCTGTGGGCTTTTGGCCAAGCACTTCTCGCAAATCGTTTGCAGGTCGCGAGGCACGCTGCGCGAAACTTGTGTAAGCGGTTCTGCCTCGGTGCGGACTACCTGCCGAATGGTTTCGAGCATCGAGCCACCAGAAAATGGCGGCTTGCCAGCAAGCAAGGCATAGAGCGTTGCACCTAGCGAATAAACGTCGGTCCGGTTCGAGATTTCACCAAGCTTGCCCGTCGCCTGTTCGGGAGCCATGTAGCTAGGGGTCCCCATCACTTGCCCTGTCATCGTCAGCCCATCGTCTTCGCCCATGTTTTTGGCTAAACCAAAGTCGGCCAGGCGTGGAATCTTACCGTTTTCCAGCATGATGTTTGCTGGTTTCAAGTCGCGATGAATCACCGCGCGGTCGTGAGCAAACTGCACGGCATGGCAAACCTGTTCCATCAACTCAGCAGCTCGGCGAGCTGGCAACAACGTTGCGTTGCTGCCTACGTATTCCGAGAGACTTGGGCCTTCGATGTAAGCCATCGCGTAATAATGATTGCCATTGTACTCGCCGACGTCGTAAACGGGAATAATCCCTGGATGATCAAGCCGCGCGGCAGCTTCAGCTTCGAGATGAAACCGAGCAATGTCGATCTCGTCGCGTAAGCCACCTCCGGTAATGATCTTGAGAGCGACCGTGCGTCGCAGCGAGCGATGATAGGCCTTGTAAACGACGCCCATTCCGCCTTGGCCAATTTTTTTCTCTAGCTCATAATCATCGCCTACCAAATCCTTGGGACAGTCAGTGGATTTTGGTGGTGCCTGAAGGTCGTCGATCGAGATTGGCTCTCGCGTGCGAGCAGGATCGTAGGTCGCGGTATGATACTGCTCCAAAGTGTCGTCGTTAGCGTCGAGGAATCCAGCTTGCTCAGCTGCTGCTTGCGATGACATCAGCGAGACGACTTCGTCGTGTACCTCGGAAGACTTTGCCTGGAGTTCCGCCAAATAAACAACGCGTTCACCTTCGGCTAGCGTCATTGCCTCGGCCAAAGCCTCTTTTGCTTGTTGCCACAGTTCGGAAGACATGCGATGAATGCTCGATACGACGATATTTTTCGGGACACTAGCTTTGGCTAAGCTGGCGATAGAGCCAGGCCTTGGCGGCGGCGAATTCTTGTTTGACGGTGCTGGTCGACATTTCGATCAGGTCGGCAGTCTCTTCGACGCTGTAACCGCCAAAATGACGCAGTTCTACAATTTTAGCTTGCCGAGGGTCGAATTCGGCCATTTCTTTGAGAGCTTCGTGTAGGGCCAGAAGCTCGTCATCCGAGGAACGAGCAGCGACATTCTCAACAACGACATCGACTCGCTGTCGATGAGCGCCGCCACGCTTAAGTGCTCTTCGACCGCGTGCCCGATCGATCAAAATCCGCCGCATTGCCTGAGCCGCCAAAACGTAAAAATGCTTGCGATCGTTCCAATCAACCTCCTGCTCGGCACCGACCAACTGGAGAAAAGCATCGTGGACCAGCACCGTTGCCTGGATCGTTGCACCAGCTTGCTCGCGGCTCAACTTGCGCTCGGCCATATCGTGAAGCTGCTGCTGAACCCGACGAAAAAGCTCGCTACCTGCCTCAGCATTGCCACGATTGGCTTGCTGGAGCAGGACAGTCACATCAGCAGGCTGCTCGGACATCGACATAGCTCCAACGGGGGGTGCATTGTGAGGCCTCTACTTTGTCCCTTCGGCTATTCTAGCTGCCGGCATGGCGTCTGGAAATCTTTACTATGCTGGTTTTACGCGGTTTTTCGGCTGGGGAAGAATCAATCTCCAAAAAACTTGAAAAATCATTGTCTCAACCACCGCACTTTTACGCTTGTAAGGGTGAGCCGCGAGTTAACGCGGAAAGCCATCAGGACCCACTCAGTAAAGGAGACTCTCACCATGCGTAACTCACTCCCCGGATACGCTGTCGTCATTGTTAGTTTGCTCAGTCCTGTTGGTTTCGGCCAAGAGAGCAACCCGCGCGGAAGTTACGGCATCGCCGTCTCTCGCCGATTCGCTGCTCCCGAAGCTCCTCACCGTCATTCGTCGACTGCTTATGAGGGAGGACGTAGAGGTGAAGCCGCATGGATCACAGCTGCGGGCGACTACCTGAACGACGAAGCACAAGCGGCTATTCTTTGGCAACATGCCGAATCGCTGAGCTACGAAAACAAACTCAATAAAGTCGCGACCGCCCTGACTCGCAAGAAGATGCTCAACGACTACCGCGACTACGAACGTCAACGTCGCTTCAAGCGTAAAGAGCTGTCGAAACAACTTTGGCAAGAAAAGTACCAGGAGCTAGCTCGCACGTATCGGCTCAATGAATATCAACTCAACTGGGAGACCGGTGCGATCTACTGGCCAGCGTTAGTTGCCAGCCCTCGTTACGCCAAGTACCGCGAGCGACTCGATGTGCTGCTAGATCGAGTGGTCCGCTACGGCGAGAAACCCTACGGGTTCGAAAGCGACGAGATCGCCAAAGTCTGCCAGAAGTTTCGTGATCAATTGCGAAAAGATTTTACCGAAGATCGCCTTGCAACCCATCAAGGATACGCCGACATGCAACGCTTCCTGCTTGGCTTAAAGTACGCACCCGTGCTGATCCAGAAAGGTGCAAGCACGCCAACCCTGGCAATGCGATAAGCGTCCGAAAACAGACAAGGCCACCGTTCGTTCTCTCCGCGGCTGGCTTAGCCCTCAGGTAGTTTATGCGACTACCTGAGGGTTTTTTCTTGGGTTCAGTGACAGATTACGAGGATATCGTGTCGAGATTATGGAATTTCGAGGCTATTTACGTTGGACTGCTAAAACTTGGCCGGTGGCCCGACGCTAAGGCGAGCGGCAAATGAGAATTTACCGTTCGCCTAATTGCTCTCGTGCTCCTTTGTGGCTCCTTGCGTGTTCGGTGTTTCCCATCATTTTGGTCTGTAGCGATCGTATGAATAAAAAGGGAGGCCCTTGCTAAAGAGTTCCTGCCTCTGAATCGATCGTTCAAATCAAAATGCAACCTAGACTTGCCAAAGGGCTACATGCTCTTCACACAGCATTTCATGAACTTCGGGAGAACGGGTCGATGGGTAAAAAACGGATCGGAATTTTGACCAGTGGCGGCGACTGCCCGGGACTGAACGCGGTGATTCGTGGCGTGGTGACGACCTCGGCGCAGCTAGGTTACGATTGCGTTGGGTTTCTCAAAGGCTACGAGGGACTGCACGATCCTGTTCGTTACGTCACGCTCACCGAACAAAACACCGTCGGCATTCTTAACGATGGTGGCACGATCTTGGGTTCGACG
Source organism: Planctomycetota bacterium (assembly GCA_029259975.1). Lineage (GTDB taxonomy): Bacteria > Planctomycetota > Planctomycetia > Pirellulales > Lacipirellulaceae > Bythopirellula. The sequence goes on along the minus strand of JAJDEE010000325.1, from coordinate 80 downwards.
AACAAAGGGCGATTTGCTGCTACGGTCGGTGTTGCAGATCGAGTAGAGCTGGATCCTAAGTTGCTCGCCGGTGTGATGAC
>JAJDEE010000324.1 GCA_029259975.1 Planctomycetota bacterium | reverse complement strand
TTCATCGAATTCATGCCGCTCGATGCCGATGGCAACTGGCAGCAAGACGAAGTCCTCACTGGGCAGGCTATTCGTCAAATTCTGGAAGCAGAATTCTGTCCGTTAATGGCGATTAAGCGAGAAGATGCAAGCCAACCAGCCGTCGACTTTCGTTTTTCAGACGGCATTGGCCGTATCGGTTTCATCAACCCCGTCAGCCAGCCTTTTTGCAGCGATTGCAATCGGTTACGTCTCACCGCCGAAGGGCAAATTCGCAACTGTCTTTTCTCAGACGCCAACTGGGACGCCCGCGCGCTATTACGCCAAGGAACCGACGACGCCGAATTACAGCAATTACTTCACGACTGCATCGCCGCCAAGCAACCCGCCCACGGCATCAGCAACGACGATTTCCAAAAACCCCATCTCGCCATGTATCAGATCGGCGGCTAAATTCACTCTCTCCAACCACGAACCACCCATGCGTATCTATCTCGACAACAGCGCCACCAGTTGGCCCAAACCCGAAGCCGTTTACGAAGCCGTCGATCACTACCAACGCGATATCGGCGCCTCGGCCGGACGTGGTGCCTACCAATCGGCCCAGCAAGCCCAACGCATCGTCACCGAAACGCGTGCTGCCTGCGCAAGATTCTTCGGCGTTACCGACCACAACCAAGTCATTTTCACCCACAATGGGACTGCGGCACTCAACTTGGCAATCCACGGCGTACTTCGCAAAGGCGACCACGTCGTCACCACTGTCTGCGAACACAACTCGGTGCTGAGACCTCTGCAAATGCAAATCGACCAAAACGAGGTCGAAGTCACCTACGTTGACTGCGACCCCGCCGGCTACGTCGACCCTGCTGCAGTTACCGATGCCCTTGAGCCGAACACACGACTAGTGGCAATCACCCATGCGTCGAACGTGATCGGCGCCATCCAACCGATCGCTGAAATCGCTCGAATCGCCCATGAGGCCAGCGCATTCATCCTAGTCGACGCCGCTCAGACCGCCGGATGTGTGCCGATCGACGTCACTGTGGAGGAAATCGATCTCTTGGCTTGTGGAGGCCACAAAGGTTTGCTGGGGCCACTTGGCACCGGTTTGCTCTGCATTCGCCCAGGCCTAGAAAACCAAATTTGTCCGACGCAACAAGGCGGCACAGGCACCGATAGTCTCTCGGAGTCACAGCCCGAGCAGCTACCCGACAAATACGAGGCCGGAAATCTCAACCAACACGCCCTCGCTGGTCTCGGAGCAGCGATCCACTTCCTAGAACAACAACCGGCCACCTGGCATCAGAGTCTTCAGCTACGTACTCGCCAGCTGTTAGAGGGTTTAGCAACCATTCCAGGCGTCACCACCTATGGCCCAACCGCCGACCAACCACGCGTCGGCGTGGTAAGCTGCTCGGTCGAGGGCTATGACCCCCAAGAGTTCGCCGCTGCGCTCGATGCCTCCTGCGGTATCGAATGCCGAGCCGGTTTGCACTGTGCCCCGCGAATGCACACGGCACTAGGAACTGCGAACACAGGCGGCACCATCCGTTTCAGCCCCGGGTGGTCGACGACCGCCGCTGAAATCGACACGACGTTGGAAGCGATTGCGGCGCTAGCTGCTGTGCCAGTACACTGAAAAATTTGTCAATAGTTATTTATCAATAGTCATTTGTCATCAGTTGCCATAGAGACAACCATACATTTCACACCATTTTGATAAATGACAACTGACAAATAACTATTGACAAATCCCAGCTCCAACAAAAAAAAACGCCCTCACTTCAAACATGCCCAAAAAACCAACCACCAACCACAAGCCACCAGCCACCCCCTGGTACGCCGACGGCCTGCGTTTCAAATGCAGTGGCTGCGGCGACTGTTGCACCGGCGCGCCCGGCTACGTCTGGGTCACCCAAAAAGAAATCGACACCTTAGCCGGGCATCTCGAAATGACTCCCAAGGCCTTCGAGAAACGTTTCGTCCGCAACATCGGCGTCCGCCGCAGCCTCAAAGAACTTCCTCAAAGCTACGACTGCGTCTTTTTCGACGCCAAGACGCGCAAGTGCGAAGTCTACGAAGCCCGCCCTCGCCAATGCAAAACTTGGCCCTTCTGGAAATCAAATGTCCGCAGCGAGGAAACGTGGCAAGAAACTTGCGAAGCGTGCCCCGGCAGCGGCAAGGGAAAGCTCTATCAGCTGGAGCAGATCGATGAGCAAGTGGCAATCGTCTCGGTCTGAGTCAACAGGCGAATAGCAAGTTCTATCTTTAGTGGCCAATCAACGGGCAAAAAAACATTGACTGGATTCACAGGATCGACAAAATAACGCTTGAGCTAACCCGCCGCGCGAGAAGCATTGATGCTTTGGCGACTTGAATTGCGGACGGGTTCAGCGATTTGTTATGCCCAGCTACGATGTAGCCACCTGTTTTTTGGGAGGACGTGCTGGCACGCCAAACATCATTCCTCGAACACTGATGTCTTCATCGATATCAGGCCAATGGGCACCCTCACCGTTGCCGAGGACTTCAAAATTATTACGCTGCTCGGGGGTTGCCTCAGACAAACGCCAGGACCATGCGATCGGGACGCTAATGATGCGACCATCCTCAAGCTCGGCGACGATTAAATCCTCCGTGACATTCATCGCCATCATTCGCGGTTCACGACTAACCACAGTGTTCATCCCAGGCCTCCCTAATGCAATCCAAATTGTCGAGGATCAACTTTCGAATACGGTTAAGTTCATTTGCTTTGAATCCGCTGTTTGTGGCGAGAGTCACAGGCTCAAGCCAAAACTTGCAAGTCGATCGCTCACGACGCACATGAATATGTTTCGGTTCGTTGCAATCGAAGCTGTAAAAGAACAATCGATACGGTCCGGAGATGTCCGGAATAGTCGGCATTCTACAATTGACCTCGACGTATAACCGTGGATTCGAAACTACCTACCAGCATTCTACACCACAGCATGAG
>JAJDEE010000323.1 GCA_029259975.1 Planctomycetota bacterium | reverse complement strand
ACCGGTGGATTATCGCCAGCTGGCAGCGGACGCTACCACTATAACGGAACAAGATGCAGCTCCAGGACTGTCGCGACTCCCCGCACCATGAATATGTTATCCACCTTCAACGCGTGCTCTTTCAGTAAATCGCTGAAATTTAGCACGTATTCCAGAAAATCATTCTTCCAAAGATAATGCACATGCTTTCGCGTCGAGACCTGCTGGCAATGATGGCCGTCGGCTGCACAACCTTAGAGTGGGACAGAATAGCCGCAGCTGAACAGCCAGAGACGGTGCCCAGCAAAGCTTCTTACCGGGTCCAGGTTGGTCACAATAGATGGTTAGGTGTGGTCGAGTATGGAGATCCGCTTGGGTTCCCCGTGTTCTACTTCCACGGTTTACCAGCGTGTCGCTTAGAAGCAGCAATCCTTAGTGATCATGCCAGAAAAGATCATTGTCGACTCATCGCAGTCGATCGACCCGGTTTTGGTCTCTCTTCTCGGCATCCTGGCCGAACGATTCTAAGTTGGGCCGATGACGTAAGCAAATTGGCCGACACGGTGATCGAGGAAAAGGATTCCCAAAGGTCGTTCTCGATTCTTGGCTTTTCATCCGGCGGGCCTTACGCAGTCGCATGCGCGCATCGACTGGGCAGCACAGGATTGATCCGGGCAACCATTGTGTCGGGCGTAAAATCTCCTCAATTCACGCGGGTCTCTGATGGCAACGGCGGGCATTTGCTGGCATTGATGAGACGTCACCCAAAGTTGGCCCGCAAACTTATTACCGTGTTTGCTAATCGTTGTCGACGGCGCCCAGCAATTGCCGTCGACCGCATGACGAAGAAAATGGCTTGTGTCGATCAGCAACTGCTCCGCAGCCGTGAATACCGCGATGCGTTTTTACTGGCGGTGCACGAGTCGACACGGCAGGGACCGTGCGGCATTCTCGAAGACGCCATGCTACTGACTTCCTGCTGGAATATTCCGCTCGGTGAGATCGCGGTGCCCGTGTCGATTTGGCATGGCGCGTGCGACCAGACGATACCTGTTGCCGCAAGTCATAAACTCGCCGAGAAAATCCCTACGAGTCATTTGACGATCGTCGCCAACGAGGGTCACGTTTCGCTACTCCGCACTTCTGGACAGGAAATGCTCAGCTGGCTCAGTACGGGTGAGACGGAATCTCATGCTTCCTAGCAATTGAACTGCCGTCGATTGAGACTGCGGCTATGCCGAGGAAATATTCCAATACCGATAACTCCCGATAGAAGCACAACGGTTGCAGGTTCAGGGACATTCACAAACGCCGGCAGAGACGCCGTGCCAAATTGGTTTTCCCATGCGATCAAATCTTTGGCATCGACCACGTTGTCTCCGTTGGCGTCGCCCTCGGAAAGCGTGATTCCCACGCCAAAACCTCGTTGCCACGTGAGGAAGTCGGCTCCGTCAATGTCACCGTCCTGATTGAAATCGGCATCGGTAATGACAGGTGAATTCGCCGCAATCGTTTCAGCGATCCAATCGATAAACTGTGAAACGCGCGTGTACGAGCCACGATCGCCGTAGTCGCTATCGATCAGGCCATCAATCGTTGACCCGAATGAGGTTACTCCGGTGACTTGCATTTCGCCGTTGACATCGACAAAAAGTGCTCCACCGCTGTCTCCAGGAGCCGTGAGGTATTCCAGAGGCAACGGGTTCGACGAACCGAGCGTTGATTCTGACGCAACACCAGGGCGATCAAAATCGACCGCTAGAGTACGGTCGTGTCCAAATGCGAAAGCCGAGTTGCTCCCCGGGGTTTGGCTACTGCCGACGACATCAATCACGTTTTGCCCTGCGCGCCGTGTTCCCTCTGAGCCAGACTGACCACCGGTCAACCCGGTGCCCGTTTGTCCGAAGCCGACGAGTGTGGCTGTCTTGCCAAGCTCATTCGCCCCCGAAAACAGGCTTGCCGGAGCGATATCGATGACGGTATCGCTTAGCCGTATCAAACCGATATCCCAACCAGAGAAAAGGTTGTTTTCACCACCCGCTGCGAACCAGTTCGGATGTGCGATCCATTGGTCAGCGATGTGGATCGAGGTTCCGAGTTGGAAACGAAGATTGCTAATGCCAGCCCCCGCACCATTGGAGCCATCAATGTTGTGAGCGGCAGTCAGTATCCACTGATCCTCGATCAACGTGCCAGAACCAAGAAAGCTGCCGCCGGACTCACTCCAGGTGAGTTTGCCGACGGCATCGAACGCCAAATCGGAGTTTGCCAAACTTAGAAACTGGGAATCGGCAACATCATGGCGGCGTGTGCCAGCCACAGCCTGTTGCCAGACACCACTGGCTACGGTGGCAATCAGCAGTAGACGAGAGCCGATCTGTAAAAAACTGCGAAACCTGTGTGGCATGTTAGTAACCCAAGTAACGGCGCCCACCGTAAAAGCGCCGACCGTAATAGGACCGACCATAATAAGGACGCCTGTAGTTGAGACGATAGTGGACAGGTCTCGCCGAATAAGCTTGCGCGGGTACATAGTAAGTTTGCGCGGGCACGTAGTAGGTTTGAGTAGGTGCCGAGTAAGAATGAATGCGTCCACAATTACTCGATTGGACTGGAGCATAGGCGGGTGGTTGCCCCGCATGTTGTTGCCCAGCGTAGGGTGCCGGCGCGACGTTGCCGCGGGTTCCTGAACCAGTCTGTGGAACCGAATAACTTTCGACCGCTGGAGCTTCTTGATAGGTAGGTGCTTGAAGGGCAGGACCGCTTGAGGGAGCTAGAATCGAGTTTTCCGCAGGGCGCGATCCGGACCCCTGTGGCTCTGCCGGAGTATCCGTGCCACTGCCTCGCGTACCGGATTGCGCCTGGGAAATTCCTGACAGAGATGCCAGCAGGAGAATTGCCAATGGGTATGTCGCCAATGGGAATATCGCAAGTGAGTACTTCATATCCAGCTCCGGGGGTAGGGACCTACAAACGTGATAATAAACGACCGTGGAGGATCACTGAAACCACGATCCTGTCTAACTACGATCAAACATAGCTTGTAGTTCTCACTATTGCCTCTGCGAGCAAAGATTTGCTGTGAGCTAGTTCACATAACTTTGGGTCAATTTGCGCAAAGTGCTTGATTGTTCTTTGCCCAGAGAAAATATCCGCAGGCTGCTCGGGGCAATAGTTGCAGCCTGCGGTCGGGCGAAACTTCAGCTTGCTTGGGCGTTTGCCCAGGAAGCTTTGCCCTACAAAAGTTATCGCCGTCGCCGCCGACAACGGCGCGAGCGACCATGCGATCGCTGCCTACAATGCGAACGAGAGGACTTGGTGCAGCAGGGTGCCGTAGATTCGACGATCACCGGTGCAGAGCTTTCTATAACGATAGCTTCCGAACCACACGACGCACATCCAGCTCTCCCATCATTCGCAGGCGCAGCAACAGCTCCCTGACTTGGAGCACCTGGCTGAGCCTGATAATTTTGCTGAACTGGGGCCGCTCGATACGATTGTGTGCGGGCGCGCCTACGTGAGCCACTACCTCGCATTCCACCCCGGGTACCGCTCTGCGCATGAACGCTGGGAGCTACTAACAAGACCAGCAAAAGAGCTGCAAATAGTTTCATCACCCACTCCTGAATAAAAGTAAATCATCTAATATCGCCACATGCGTAGCCCTTGGGTCGCTCTCACTTCGACAAGTAGCCATGGCTCGTGGTCGCCTACTCAACACGATAGGCGACACGACTAAAGCGACTCTGTATGGCAGCATACAAGTGACGCTGATTTCATGTGGCTAGGTAGGTCACCGAATGTGAATCTTCCCACCGACGCGTCGTTGTTTCCTGTTTAGAGTGAGAGGTCGGCATGAGTGCTTTGCGTGCCAGTCACTCTTACGGGAGATTCGTCAACAGTTGCCTGACAAAGTCGACGCGACCCCGCTCTATACCTACCCCATCCTTGCTAGCATGAATTCGGCCAGATAAATAGCTCCGATAAATATCTGCCGCAATGTTTCACGCTTCACAGACGTCCATTGATGCTGGGCATAGATTTAACTTGTAGGCATTGTGTTGTTGCGTTCTCGTATTCTTACACGGAGATGTCGTCATGCTAGTTTTATCTCGCAAATGTGGTGAGCGTGTCGTAGTGAGCCTAAACGGTGAGACGGTCACGTTCGAGATCCTCAAGGTGCACGGCAACCAAGTGCGTGTTGGTGTCAAAGCGCCATCTCATGTCGCAGTGCATCGAGAAGAAGTCTGGGACAGGATCCTCTCCGATGAGTTAGTGCAGCATGTGATGCCAGTCGCGGGGTAGTGTCTGGTTTGTTTCTTTTTTCTATGGATGCGTGAGGCAATCGTAAGGCTGCCAAAGCTCATAGTGAGAACACCATTTCTGCAAGAGGACCGTACAATGCGATACTCAAAACCTAAAATGGTGGGCGATAGTGCGGAACGGATTGGATCGACCGCACCTCCTCCCTCATTACCCCGAGGGTCGCTTTTCTGTAGTTGCACTGGATCTCCCCTGTACTCGGTAGCTGCCATCCTGGCTTTGGTGCTGATTGGATGGGGGGTACATGCCGAGCAGAATTATTGGCGAGGAGCATGGACACAGCGAACACTACTCCCACGACTTGTGCATCGTGATGTCAGTTTGCGTCCAAGTGTGCATCTCGTGCAATATGCACAAGGTCAGCGTCGACCCGCCTTCGATTTCTCAGCGATCACGGTGCCAGTCAACGAGATTCACGGGGGAGGCCCTCCCAAAGATGGAATTCCTGCACTGACGAATCCCCGATTTGTCACAGCCAGAGGCGCAACCTACCTTCGTTCAGAGGATCGAGTGATCGGTGTTGTGGCATCCAATCAAGCGAAAGCGTACCCGTTAAAGATTCTCAACTATCACGAGATCGTCAATGATCGTGTCGGTGATTTGCCAGTAGCCGTCACGTATTGTCCCTTGTGTGATTCTTGCTCTGTCTTTGATCGCCGCACAAAACTCGGACCGCGCGAATTTGGTGTTTCAGGGCTGCTCTACAACAGCAACGTGTTGATGTACGACCGTGGCGGACGTCCCGAAAGTCTCTGGTCGCAAGTTATGGCAGAGGGAATTTCCGGACCTGGAGCAAGAACCTCGCTCAACGCCTTGCCATTGGAACTGACGACTTGGGAAAATTGGCGTTCGCGTTATCCGAACACCACGGTGTTATCCACCGAAACGGGCCATCGCCGTGATTACAATCGCAGTCCCTACGGCAGCTACTTTTCTACGTCGCAACTCATGTTCCCGGTCAAACCCTCTAGCAACCTCCTGCCAACGAAGTCGCGCGTTCTGGGAGTCTGGACCGATTCCGTAGCGAAAGCCTATCCGGAATCTTTCTTCGTTCAAGGTCGCCAGCGTATCGAGGAGAAGCTCGGCGGTAAAAGAATTGTCATCGAATACAATCCCGTAGCAAAAAGCTTACGCATTGTCGAAGCCGACGATGGCGTACACTGGATGTATTCGCTCTGGTTTGCTTGGTATGCCTTTCATCCGGAGACTGCCGTAGCTGGTCGATAGCCACGCTAGCGTTTATTCCTGGCATCCAGTTTACGGTCGCGAAAGCGGAGAGCAAACGATCGCTGACGTGTGGAAGTTCACAGACACGTATCGTGACTATTTGCATAATGGGGGTTAGCTATTTGTCTCTTCAATGATCCTTGGTGAAAAACATGAGCGATCAAACTGCCAGCGACCCAACAGCTGAGCTTGCCAGTAACCTAGAAATTTCAGCGACCGCTTCTGCGAGTTCAGGCATAAAAACTCCGCTGAACGCCATCGTCTTGCAGCGACAAGAAGTATCGCCCGGCTTAATCATTCTTCGGATTGCACCAGACAACTGGGAATTCGGTGAATTTCAGCCTGGGCAGTTTGGTGTGTTGGCCTTGCCGGCTAGTGCTAGACGCTGCGCAAATTCCGATCTTGATGAAGAACCAATTGAGGACCCAGACAAATTGCAGAAGCGGGCTTATTCCATCGCTTCGTCGTCAATATATCGGGAGTACATTGAGTTCTATATCTCGCTCGTGCCCTCTGGCGCGTTGACACCGCGATTGTTCGCTCTCGCACCGGGCGACCGACTTTGGTTGGGCAGCAAGTTTAGCGGCATGTTTACGCTCGATCAGGTACCCGACGATCAGCATGTCGTGCTTATTTCAACGGGAACCGGATTGGCGCCGTACATCAGCATGGTCCGATCGAAGTTGACGTGTGGAGGTACTAGGCGGTTTGCCGTTTTACACGGTGCTCGGCACTCTTGGGATCTAGGCTATCGCAGCGAACTCGAAACGCTCGATCGCATGTGCTCTAATTTTTCTTACCTACCCAGTATCAGCCGTCCTGCTGAGGATCCGCTGCCGTGGAAAGGCGAAAGCGGATACATCCAGGACGTCTGGAACCGTACGCCTTTGCAGTCCGTCTGGGGATTCCCGCCAAGCCCCGAAAACACGCACGTCTTTGTTTGCGGCAATCCCGAAATGATCGAAACGATGGTGCAAATACTCGTTGAGCAGGGTTTTAGCGAACATACCAAGAAATCGCCGGGGCAAATCCACGTCGAAAGGTATTGGTAAATTTGCTACCATCCTGTCTGCGGGCAGAGGCCCGACTGAGAAGACAATCTGACAACTTTTTTCAGGTGAGTCCAAGAGCATGATGCGATTGATCCTACCTATTCTGTTGGTCGTAGTGACGACGGGTTGCGCCGCGTTCTCGCCAAAACCCTCGGAGAACATGGGCGTAGCGCAAGCTGGATCGACTTCGGTACACGTCGAGCGCGGTCGTCCAGTTCGTCTGTTGGATGGTGCAGGCTGGGTTCTGGGAACTCCCAATAAGCTGGCCCTCTGGGATCGCCGGGCAGACAACCACAGTGTTTCCTCTGAGACAGAAGTGCGGTTAGTCGAGTACTTGGAGGAAAACAACCTCGACTCGGTGCTAGTGCGAGTTAATCAGTATGATCCATTGGGTGAGTGGCAACGTCTGGTCGCCAACAAACGTGTGGGAGTTGGTTGGCGATACACGGTCGGTACGTTTGGTCTAGTCAAGTACACGCTGCTTCCTGGACGCTTGCTCGGCGGCGATTGGTACAACCCCTACACCGATACGGTCAACATCTATTCCGACATCCCAGCGTTAACCCTGTCGGAGGGCGCTTACGCCAAGGATGTGAAAGATCGAAAACGCCCTGGCACCTACGCAGCATTTCAAGAAGTACCGATCGTGGGAATGTGGCACGAGACGCTTGCGAAAAACGAGGTGCTGCGATACGAAGAATCGCACGGCACGCCTGAGCAACAAGAAGAAACGTACCGGATTCTCAATCCTGATTATGGTGGAAGTTGGGGTGGACAAGTGGCTTCGTTTCTACCTTACGGCAACGTCTTCGGACGGCTGGCCGGTGCTGCGGTCGGACACGCGGCCAACGGGGTGCGATCGATCAACAAACGAGAACAGCGGACGACTTTGTCGCCTTCCGGAAACGAACCCAAAAAACTGGCAAATAAAAACCAGTGGCGTTTTCAATAAGCGGATACGAAAGGCAATATCTCAAGCCTGGATCACTCTCAGACTCAACTCAAATAGGAAATCCCGATTAGGAGTTGCACTGGGGGAAACACCTGTGCGATTTGGCGCACTCTCCAAACTATCGGTTAAATACAGCATCGATCGCAGTATACCCCACATTAAAATTTTACACACCACTAATTGTGTTAAATCGCATCGTTGCAGAAAATCATATCGACGAGCACTGGTGTAAAAACTTTTTCGCAAAAAATGCTTGGCGAGATCGTCTCGTAGCAGTACGCTCTACTCCGTGGGGGTGATGGTCGTCAGGCCGTCTTGGGGTACTCAGCTTTACTTCTTTACTTTTGGTAAAAA
>JAJDEE010000322.1 GCA_029259975.1 Planctomycetota bacterium | reverse complement strand
CAAGAACGGCGGCACCTTCAGCTACCCCGCTGCCAACACATCGATCGTCAGTCCCTCGTACTGCCCATCATGCCAGAAAAATGCTCAGCAGAGTTTTTAGGTTTGAGCTTAATTTGGTTGCAATAAATCGAAAGCGGCCTGAGAATGTCTCGGGCCGCTTTTTTTGCTACTGCTTTTGCTGCTGCTTTTGCTACTGCGGAATTCGCACCAAGCCTGCACTAATATCAAGATCGAGCGATTCAAACTCGCCCGCGCGAAAGCGTTCGATGGCGATCGCGCCCATGACCGCGTTGTCGGTGCAGAGTTTTAACGGCGGGATGTGCAGCTCGTAGCCAGCTTGGTCGGTCGCCGATTGAATGGCTTCGCGAAATCTCGTATTCGCCGCGACTCCGCCGCCGATGCAGAGCCGCCTGTAGCCAGTTTTTTGTAGGGCGAGCAGCGATTTATTCACGAGGCAATCGACGACCGCCTCCTGAAAACTGGCCGCCATGTCGCCGATCAACTGTGTGTCGAGGTTCGCCTCGGCGCCCATCGCGGGACGTCCTGTGCCGAACAGTGCGTAACGCACTGCGGTTTTCAGCCCGCTAAAACTGAATTGCAGCCGATCGTCATCGCCGACCAGCGGTCGCGGCAACTTAAAACGCTTCGGATCGCCCAGCTCGGCGACGCGACTGATCGCTGGCCCGCCCGGGTAGCCGAGGCCGAGCATGTTGGCAACTTTGTCGAAGGCTTCGCCAGCTGCGTCGTCGATCGTGCCGCCGAGCGGAGTAAAGTCGAGCGGTGTCTCGCAGCGATAAAGGTTCGAGTGCCCACCGCTGACGATCAAACCGACGCAGGGAAAAACATTCTTACCGCTTGCTATGCGGCAAGCGTAGATGTGCGCCTGCAAGTGATCGATCGCGATCAACGGCAAATTGTGCGCGAAACAAATCGCTTTGGCAGCCATCAAACCCACCAAGAGCGACCCCGATAGCCCCGGCTGATTGGCGACCGCCACCGCGTCGAGTTCCGCCAGCGTGACGCCCGCTTGCTTTAGGGTTTCGTCGATGACAGGCAAGATGCGCTCGACGTGCGCACGCGAGGCGATTTCTGGCACGACGCCGCCGAAACGCTGGTGCAAATCTTCTTGCGAAGCGACGACCTCGCCGAGCACCTCGAGCTGATCAGTAATGACTGCGGCGGCGGTTTCGTCGCAGGTAGTTTCGAGCGTGAGAATACAAGGCATAATGAATGCGGGCATAATGAATAACGGCGAACCGCGACCGTAAGGGACCGGAGACAATGACGAACTTAGCTGTGGTTCAGTAGGTTCATCATTTATCGCTTATCGTCCCTAGTTTCTCAATACTCCTGCCACAGCCCGACGCCCAATTGCTGCTCGAAATCGTCGAAGAACTCGAACTGCGGACTCTTGCCATTGTAATAGTGCAGCCCCGTGCGGAGGACGCGGTCGGTGCGACCCCGCCAGAGCCAACCGGCCTGAACAGCCAGATTGCCGCCGAAGTTGACTTCTTCTCTCAAGTGGCCGTTGATCGCGAAAAACGGCGTGCCGCGCGTGCCTGTCGGGCCAGGTTGTGCGTAATCAAGCCCAAACTGGACTTCCCACGGGTCAGAGCCTTCGTCGTCGTGAAAAGCCCAGCCCACTTCGCCATACCACCGCCAAGCAGGCCGAGGGAAAAACGAGGTGCCGAGAACTAGCACATCGCGGCTGAAATTGATCCGCCTGAAGCCCGGGTTACGTACCAAAAATTCGTCGCCGACGTGCGAACTGAGATGGTAGTAGGCAAATTTCCAATGCTGCCGTTCGTTGGGCGCGTAAATGAGCGGCACACCAAACCGAAAATCGGCCGAGTCAAAATCGAAATTACGGTCGAGATTTAGCCGCAGCTGCGCGGCACCTTCAATCTGTAATTCCCAACCCAACGGCCGACCATTCGCGAGCCGATAACCATTGCGGAGGATTGACACCCGTCCGCCGAGCGAGACATCCATCAGCGAAAGGTTTCCGCTGGAATCGCGAAAGATGACGCCCGACGTACGCGGCTCTTTGGACCCGGCCCAGTACGAATGCCAGATGACATCGCCTGGCAACACCTCGAGTGCCGTCGGTTGCCCCGAATGGTTGACGACATTGCCAATGACCGGATCGACGAAAGTTTCGTTGTACGATTCGACAGGGTAATAAGCTTCGTCACAGCAAAGCTGATCGAGTTCGACGTCGGTTAGCGCATCGATCGGCAGCCCTTCCCATTGTGGTTCGTCATGGTGCGGCTCGACAGTTTGCCCCTGTGATTCATACTGCACTGGAATCGCTTTCGCCGTTGGCGCGGGGGCAATGAACTCTCGATAAGGCTGCCAAACTGGCGGACTGGCAGCACCGATCGGCAAGGCGCAGACAAGCACAACGACAACGAAGACGCAGAGTCGAATCGACAGTGATCGGGGTGAAATCATGGACGCTGGAAATGCGGATAAAACGGGAAGGCCGTAGCGTAGGAAATTGTCGCACGACTGCGAAGATCGATCTGCTAGTATTGTGTGAAACACGCCACAAAGGCAGTGCTAGCAATTCGAGGTCGACAGGGCGTCTTCTTCTCCTAGAATGAGGCTATTTGTCGCGGGTGCGGAATCACTAGTGCTTTGGCAACAATGCTTTGGCAACAGTGAATATTAGGATGCGAGTCATCAGAAATGCTTACTGCCAAATGGTTTCGGATGAACTCGCATCCTAATTTTTGACAACGACAAAGCACTAGCATTAAGGCTTACTTCGATGGTCCTCTTGGAAATGAGTATCGTACCGATGGGCGTGGGCGAAAGCGTGAGTGCCTACGTTGCCGAGTGCGTTGATTTGGTCGATCAGAGCGGGCTTGCCTACGAGCTGCACGCGATGGGCACAATTGTCGAGGGCGAATTGCCGGCGGTGTTGGCGTTGATGCAGCAGTGTCTCGAAAAGATGACGACGCACTCCGACCGCGTGACGTGTACCGCGAAACTCGATTTTCGGCGCGGCAAATCGGGACGCTTGAAATCAAAGGTCGAAAGCGTCGAACAAAAACTAGGCCGTAAGATCCAAAAACCTTAGCGACGTTCGACAAAACGAACAAATTCAACCACCCCAGCCACCCGCCAAACGAAAGCAACTCAACAGGAATACCATGAGCAATCCAGATTTCGATCACGTTTTGGGCCGCGTTTCCAGTGGCATCTACATTCTAACCGTCGGCGCGGGCGAACGGACGACGGGGATGCTTGCGAGTTGGGTGATGCAAGCCGGGTTCGAGCCCCCAATGGTTTCGGTCGCGGTCAAGTCGGGTCGCTACGTCGAAGAGTGGCTGACAGCCGGTGAGCCGTTTGTGCTAAACGTGCTGGCGGAGAAGCAATTTGATTTTCTCAAACATTTTGGCAGTGGATTCGATATCGATGAGCCGGCATTCGAGGGCGTGAATATCTCGCACTGCCCGCGCGGCGTGCCAATCCTTACCGATTGTTTGGGTCATTTGGAATGCGAGCCTACAGGGCACGTCGACTCGGGCGATCACCGCATCTTTTTGGCGAAAGTGGTGCGTGGCGGGCTCCACTGCGACGCACCGCCGATGACGCACATTCGCAAGACGGGCAAACACTATTGAAGGCTTACCAAAGCAACGCCATGTTAGAGTTGTGCGTTTTGTGAGCGTTCATGCAAAAAAAGATGGGGGCCGCGACTCGACAGTAGTGGGTCACGGTGCATTCCTGCACCGAACATTTTCAAACCACGCCGGTTGAGCAACGTATCGTCACCCGCCAAAAACACCGTGACTTGCGGAAGCAGCTTGCGAATCAAGTCGCTGCTAAAGACGGGTGCAGTTTCTCCGACCACCGATCGGACACTCCTTGTCGCAAACCGTTGTTCGGACTACATTGCAGGACTGAACCGACCTGGATGTTTCACGACCACAAGCTCGAATCTCTCCGCCTACCATGCCCACTATCGGTGATGTCGCCGCCGTTCTCGAACAGTTTGCTCCAACGGCTCTGGCTGAGGATTGGGACAATGTCGGCTTGCTCGTTGGCGATCCTGCTTGGCCAGCCCGCCGAGTGATTACCTGTTTGACCCTGACCCCAGGGTCGGTTGCCGAGGCGGTAAAGTCTGAAGCAGACTTGATTGTGGCTCACCATCCGCTGCCTTTTGAGCCGCTGCGAACGATCACGCCTGCCACCACGGTAGGTAAACTTTTGCTCGATCTTATTTCCGCCAAAATCGGTGTTTACAGCCCGCACACTGCATTCGATTCGGCGCCAGCAGGAATCAACGCACATCTGGCTATCGGTTTGGATTTGCAGCAAATTGAGCCACTCATTCCTGCCAAGGGCACTGTCGAATCCGACATCGGGGCGGGTCGCCTTGGCAATGTCGGCGGCGAAGCCACTTTGCTCGAACTCGTCCAGCGCGTGAAAAACTTTTTAGGCATCAGCAGCCTGCGCGTTGTCGGCGGCGACGAGCAAACCGTCTCGCGAGTCGCGATTGCCTGCGGCAGTGGCGGCTCATTCTTGTCGACAGCCATCGAGAAAAAATGCGACTGCCTCGTCACCGGCGAGACCAGCTTTCATACCTGCCTCGAAGCCGAAGCTCGCGGCGTCGGACTGATCCTTCCCGGCCACTTTGCCAGCGAGCACTTTTCACTGCTCTCGCTGGCCGACTATCTGCAAGAACAAATTCCTGGAGTCGAAGTCTGGGCCAGCCGCGACGAGCGCGACCCGCTGCGCAGTGTCTGAGTAGCCGCCTAATCCGTAGTGGGGATGTCTTCGTCACCGCTTGTTTGTTTTCACGGTAACGAGGTCGTCTCCGCTACGTGTTGCGTAAACGGGGGATGCAACCGCCTGTAATGCCCCGCAAGAGTGAGCACGGAGAAACTCGGACCCCTTGCCCCGGGAAACGCGAGTTTTCGGAAGTTGTGGCCATTCTCGAAAATGGCCTAGTAGCGGAGGAGGGATTCGAACCCCCGACACGCGGATTATGATTCCGCTGCTCTAACCGACTGAGCTACTCCGCCAGGCTTGTTTTAGAAGCCTTGAGGGCCACTATGGAGATGCGTCTGATTGAGTCGGCAAACGCCCTAGTAATGTAGACTTTTCGAGGACAGCGAACAAGCCGTGATGGTTCGTCATCTACAGGCCTCCCAAGCGACTTCGCCACGGCTTTGCGGCGGGCTGGTCGGGTTGTTAGGCTAAACGTATGGGCAAATGGGTAGAGGTGAACAATGTGGGTCGGCCTGCCGCAGAGGTGGCTGCTGAGATCTTGCGGCTGCGAATGCAGGTGGTCGAGCGGCGGTTGCCGTTGGCGGCGTACGAATTTCATTGCGACATCGAGCATGTCCATAGGTTTCGCGTCGGCTGTCGGCGCGCGGGGGCGGCGTTGCAGGCGTTTCGTCCGTTGATGGCAGGCAAGGCAAAACGGCTAAGCAAGTGGCTGCAGCGGCTTCGTCGCGCGGCTGGGCCAGCACGCGATGCGGACGTCTTGCTAGAACGATTGCGCGCTGAGCCATGCTCGGAGCCTGGCCATGAGTACCTCGTTACGCGGCTGGCACGTCGGCGGGCCGACGTTCAGCAGGCTTTGATCGATGTGGCTGAACAGGCCGCGACAGGCTTGCTCGATCAGAGCGTCGAACGCTGTTTGTTGTCGTTGCATAAAGGGTCGTCGCAGAAAGGGTCGTTGCAGGTGCCAGACGTTCGCTTCGACTTTTTCGCTCGCGAGGCTTTGCGATCAGCTGGTCGGAAGATGTTCAAGCTGGCGAGTTTGGAGCGTCCAACGGTCGCACAGCTTCATCAGCTACGAATCGCTGGCAAACGTTTGCGGTACTCCATGGAGTTGTTCCATGCGGCTTTTCCGCCGATGTTACGCGAAGTGGTGTATCCCTACGTCGAAAGCATTCAGTCGCGTTTAGGGAAGCTGAACGATCACGCGACGTCCCAAGCATTGTTTCAGCGATGGCTAGCAGACCTGCCGTCCGGCGAACGCGTCGCTCAGCTAGCGGCTCGGATCGTGGAAGAGCACCAATCGATCGAGCGAATTCGTAGCGACTTCTTGAATTGGTGGACTGCCGAACACGCAACAACGCTCGAATCGCACCTCAGCGAGCTAATCGACGGTAGTCGATAACTCCAACTGAAAACAGGCGAAGAATTTCACCACGGAGGCACGGAGGGCACCGAGTATTTTTCATCGAAAGAACGATGAATCTTGCCCTGCTTCAAATTGCGATTTCTACTATTTCCCTCTG
>JAJDEE010000321.1 GCA_029259975.1 Planctomycetota bacterium | reverse complement strand
GACCACCTCAGCGAGACCAACGACCTCGAGCAGTTCTGGAAACGACGAAGAAGAAGTCTCCAAACCACGCGCTCCTACCAAACTGCCACATGAAAAATACATTCCGCAGGCTGCACCCTATCTACTGCCACGAAATGGCCCAAACGCGGCTTTTCAAGACTTCCGTTGACCCCATAAGTCATTCGCCTTAAAATTCCCAGAGGAAAAGAGTTACGGCGAATAGGGACCACGGTGGCCCCTAAGTATTATGCTCCTAAGTATTGTTATTGGCTGTTATTTTTATCTCAAGCTCGATCACCTAAGTTCACGTCAGACCAAATGAGCAACCGCTGTTATGCACTCTGCCGGTGGCCACTCTGAATATACTTGCTACGACTTCGCCTGGCACAGTGCTCAGTCGAGGATTCCAGTTGACTACGATTCTGGACGTACACCATGTTTCCTGCCGAAACGTTTTCTGACGAAACGGGTCGCAGAGCTGGCTCCGCTGGAGAGATACTTGCTCCCGCGAAGCTGAATCTGTACCTGGAAGTGCTCGGGCCAAGGGCTGATGGTTTTCATGCCTTGGAGACCCTCATGGTGCCGGTGCGGATTTACGATCAGCTTTTCTGGCACAGCAATGACACTTCGGTATCTGGTAATAACTTCACCGGCGAAGGACTTTCGTTACGGGTTCGCTGTTTACTCCCAAATGACGGTCGCACAGACCAACTTCTAGGCAAAGAGAGAGACAACCTCGTCCTCCAAGCGGCACGGCTGCTGGCCGAAACCGCCGGCATCTCGCCCAGCGGTCGATTTAGTCTGATCAAACGTATTCCTATCCAAGCCGGTATGGGCGGCGGCAGTAGCGACGCCGCAGCGGCGCTGATGCTTGCCAACACGTCTTGGAAAATCGGCTACTCACAAGAACAACTCCTGCCGCTGGCAGCTCAGCTCGGCAGTGATGTCCCCTTTTTCCTCAGCCGCTACTTCCAACGTCATCACGCGGCCATCTGCCGCGGACGAGGCGAGTTGGTTGAGCCTGTTCGCCAACTACCACGCCTACACTTTGTTATCGCACAGCCGACGACTGGCTTATCGACCGCCGAAGTCTTTGGGCAATTGGCCGCGCGCGCCGAAACGAGCGACCAACGAGCAGCAGCGTCGCACTTTCGCCTGTCAGAGCTGATCAAAACACTGCAAAGCGGCGCTATTGCCTCTGCAGGTCGCAAGATGAGCAACCGTCTCGAGTCGGCCGCTGAACAGCTGTCGCCTTGGCTCGATCACTTACGGGATGTTTTTTCTCGGATAGGCAGTATTGGGCATTTCATGACCGGCAGCGGCTCAGCCTATGTCGGGGTTATGCGTTCAGCAACACAAGCACGCCGCGCGGCACGACGTCTTGTCAATATGAAACTAGGGACTGGGAAGCTTGGATCTGAGAACGCTGAATCCTATCTAAAATTGAGGAACGTTTTTGCCACATCCAGTTGTTAACGAGATGCACCGACAGCAGACCCGGTGCTGCAAGGACCAAGGGCTGCAGGGAGAACTACCGTGGAAATTACCGAGGTGCGAATCAAACTCATGGATGATCAGAGCGAACGGCTCAAGGCATTCTGTTCGATCACATTCGATCACTGTTTCGTTGTGCGCGATCTTAAAATCATCGAAGGAACCAATGGCCCCTTCGTCGCGATGCCAAGCCGCAAACTCACTAGCCACTGCCCCCGTTGCCGATCGAAGAATCACCTCCGCGCACAACACTGCAATCAATGTGGCGCATCGCTTTCTTCCGATCGGATGCCGCTTGATACTGACGGTCGTGCCAAGTTGTATGCCGACATTGCTCACCCGATCAACTCGGCGTGCCGTGAAATGATTCAGCTCCACGTGATTAAGGAATTTCAGACTGAGATCCAGCGGTCTAAACAGCCCAACTACATCTCTCGGTACGACGATTTCGACGCGGACTTTGACGACACCCAAACTACCCCTGCGCCGGCACACAAAAACGAAACCCGTATAGACCAAGCTCACGGTGAACAAAAAACACACACCCCTAGGTCCGGGGGTTCTTCGCAGCTGCCAGCTCCTGCGAGCAAAGGCCCGGTACCCACTCCAAAGTCCGCGACCTCTTCCCCTACTTCCGCGAGCCAACCGACCGTCCGTTCCGAAGATGAATTCGGCGCGGGCATTCTTCCGAAAAACTAACGCCGGACTTGTTGCTCGCTGACACCAGCAACTGGCTCAGTGCAACTCGTCTTTTGCCAACTCCGACTTCTGTGACTTTAGGCTTTGCGCAAATTTTGCGCCTGGCGCAATCTGTCAGCAGGGTTGAAGCTATCCGCATCTCTTGCCGATAACTAACTTTGTCGCCAAGTCCCCCACTTTGCCTGGCGATAACACCCAATTTGATACGGCTATTTTTCTAGCCTAGGAGCCTATTTATCATTGCTTTTATCCAAATTTCGTTCCTCGGAGGTTTATTTCTCTATGGTGGAGTGCCAAACCAATATCCAAAATCTTGAAGATATCCGTCATTACGTCACTCAAACCCTCAGTAACATCGAACTACTAAGACCCGAAAGCTCTCACCTAACTACCCGCCTACTAACTCGCAATAACCACCCGTGCGGCATCTACTATTGCCTCCATGGCCCCCGAGCGATGAGGCTGACAGCGATTTGGGAAACCGATGCCAATACGATCTTGTTCTATGGCTCGCGTGGCCAGCGCGTCCAAAGAACTAGATTGCTAGCAGCACCTGAACTGGATGTTGCAAAACTGCAAGCTGTCGCCTAGCCCACCGCTCGACAGTGTTAAAAATAAAAAACAACAGGGTTGCCAACCACAGTACCAGCCCTATACTATACATGCGTTCACGTTACCATTTCAAGTCTGAAAATTCGAGCACCCCAAGAAACCTTAGGGAAACGTTCAGCGGTCAGGGAGTCCTCCACCGCAAGGGGACAAGGGGTGTGCGGAAAGCATCATCATTCAGGCATTTCAACACAAGGAGGTACAACATGCTGGTTTTATCCAGGAAAGAAACTCAACGTATTCGACTAGGCGACGACATTGTGATCACGGTTGTCCGTATTGGCGGCGACAAAGTCAGGCTCGGTATTGAGGCCCCGAGGGAGATGCTCGTATTGCGTGACGAGCTAGAACCGCTGGGTTCCCCCGTCGCAGCCATATCAAGTCTGCCCCCGGCTCAGTGTGTTGCCTAGTGTGTGCTGCCACCCCAGGAGCCTAGCAAGCACACGCCCCCGCTCTTCACCACCGCCATTCTTTTCGCCTGCAGCCTTTCCCCCAGAGGCTACCTGCTCAAAACAGGTCTTTTCGAGCAACCCTCGCATAAAAAGGCCGCCTAGCAATCCTGCTCGGCGGCCTCAGTAATCTACATCATGCTCAGATAAGCCCAGAAACGATCGAAATCGAATAGGCAAACCCAGGAAATAGCGGCTCAGTCGCGTGGACGCACCGCACCGGTCAAGCCACTGTAGTCGGCTCGATCGCTCTCGTGCCACAAGGGCTGACCTGATTTCACGCGATCAGCCATCACGTCGAGCTTCTCACGCGAACCGGCTGGTGCCTGCGTTGACATGAAGCTGTCATCGGATTTCGGGGCAAAATCTTCGTCATGGCCATATTTCAGGATTGCTTCAAAGACATTCTTCAGTTTTGGGTCTGGCATTTTTCATCTCTCCAGCGAACTTGTCGCAGTTTGGTCGGCCTCCGGCGGGGCTAGTCCCTTCTACACAGAGAGCTAGGTCAGGCCGATCCAGGGGGGCTAAAATTGTCCATAATCGACGACAGCAAACCAGTACCACAGGGGGGTCGCCCTACCTACTGGTGACATCCGAGCCGATCTTAGGTGCATAGGCCTCGTGATTGGCTGCCGTTTTTTGATTCCTTGCTTGAGATTATTACCAGCTCAGACCGGAAGTCAAGTTTTTTCTTGGATGGTATTGACATTTTTTAGTTGCAGTAAACCTTCCCGCACGAAACTTTGCAGTCTAGGCTGTCTACACGGGCATTTCCGCAATAATTCCGACAAAAAAACTGTGCGGAAGCCGCGTAGCAAGTCGTTCCAAATTGCCCGGCTTCCTCAGCATTACGGCACCCTCTGGCTAGACATTTGGCCGAAATTGCAGCTAATCTGTTTTGGAAATAGGGTTGTCGGCGAGACGTACTCGCCGGCTAATCAGCCCAACACGACCCCTCCTTTCAAACTTTAAAACGCATCATGCCTTGGTCTCAACGCACCGTCCAGCTCGCCGCCCGCCCGCGCGGTTTTCATCTTATCACCCGCGAGGTCGTCGACGCCTTGCCAGAACTCGCAGGCATGAGCGTCGGCATCCTGCATCTGTTCCTGCAACACACTTCGGCGGCACTCACGATCAACGAGAACGCCGACCCCGACGTGCCGCTCGACCTCGAAAGCTCGCTCTCCGCGATCGCTCCCGAAGATTTCCCCCACCGCCACACTTGCGAAGGCCCCGACGACATGCCCGCCCACGTCAAGTCGTCGCTCCTGGGCTGTTCGCTCTCGGTGCCCATCCAAAACGGCTGTCCCTGCCTCGGCACCTGGCAAGGAATTTATCTTTGCGAACACCGTAACCACGGCGGCCGCCGTCGTGTGGTGGCAACGCTGTGGGGAGAGTGAACTAAATCGAAAATCAGTAGTTCCAAATTCCAATGAAAAGAAAGACCAGAAACTGTAATTTGGAACACTAATCCGCACTAATCTTCGCTAATACGATTAGTGCAGATTAGCGAAGATTAGCGTTCATCCCTTGTTTTTGGAACTACTGAAAATCGGAAAGCGGCTACAAGTACGAACGCAATATCTCCCCCCTCTCCTGGGGTTTTGCGATCTTTTAACAAAACGCGTTTTACGTCGCAAAATCCACCGACTTTTGCGCCACCCAAATCACAGATCTTCCTCTGTGCAAGGTGTTTGCTAAGTTCGCATGTCGCAAAAGTCCCGCACTATTGCGAATTCCAGGGTCAGTAGATTCGCAAAAACCAGTCGGTACGACACGTCAAAAAACAAAACGGCAGACAATGGCCTTTGTGCATCTTACCGAATGCCTGGGTGAAAATCAGCTGCTACTTTTGGCCACAAGCGGGGTGGTCACTAACCACTAAGTTGAGGATACTGTTGAGGCTGGTGGGCGATGCCCACCTTACAACTCCGACTTTTTCAAGGAACATCATGGAAGAGACCAACAAGCAGCGACCACGTCGAAGGTTTTTTCGGTTTAGTCTCTTTACTCTCATGCTGGTATTCACTTGCGTCGCTGGCTATTTTTCGGGTTGGCGCTGGGGAGCACAGCAACGTCAGCAAGACAACTACGATAACTCAGTCTTCGCTAAGGTCTATAATGTTGCCGACCTTGTCACAATCGATCCCAGTTCGATTGGTATATCACGAGCCGACTTTGACCCGCTGCTCGAATTGATTGTCTCGACGATCGAGCATAGTAGCTGGAAGGAAAACAGTACAGGTGTAGGCGAGATCCAACCCTTTCCCTCGAACTTGTCTATCGTCGTAAGCAACTCAGGAAAAGCCCATGATGGAATTGCTGAATTGTTGCAGCAACTGCGACATCTGCGTTACGAACTCCCCGAGGACTGCTTGGCCAAAGTGCGAGAGGCAGTTGCTCGAAAACACAATGTGATATTTCCTGTCAAAGTACTTGCTCAGCACGCGATCGAAGATGCCCAGTGCATGGAAAGACATTTTGAATCTGCTGTGAAACAACTCACGCAAGTGTTCGGTAAGCCGAGTGGCGTCTACCAAGCGGGCAAGAAAGATTTTCCGAAGTGGGCAACAGCACAAAAAATCGCCGTGTGGAATTACTGGGGTGGCAAGCTTTACTTTGCGCTGCAAGATTCTCGTCCCCAAGGGCTAGCACTTGTAACAGGGTGGTGGGAAGATTCCTTTGGAGATTTGCAGCCAATGCAGATCGCCCCGGAAGCGTTCGCTCAAATAGAATAAGCACCTCACTCAACCCAACCGCGACACAAATCCCACCTGCTCGAAATGGCGGTCGGCAGTTGAAAGTAAACCACAGAGGGCGCAGAGTTACACAGAGAAAATTGTTCTGAGAAATCATCTCTTTCGCTCTTTCCTCTGCGTAACTCTGCGCCCTCCGTGGTTACTTCCTATTTTGGCTGCGGTATTTACCTAACCGCAAACCACAATCCACCCATTCGTACGCAGCGCACCAAACAGCCATGGCCAACGCAGGCGATGCCGTCGAGCGACGTCGAGCGGAATCTTTTCGACGATTCCAAAACCGGCGCTCGTGAGATCGGCGGCTAGCTCGCGCCAACGGAAAACGTGCAAAAACATGTTGGGCACGCCGCGATACGGAAACCATTTGTCGCCGATTTCGATTTCGTTGTTGAAAGGCGCCGTGAAAAGATTTTTGACGAGCCAGCTGGGGCCTTGCGGGTCGCGAAGATTGAACCAGTAATTGTGGACATGCAACACAAACCGGCCGCCCGGCTTGAGGATACGGCGGAAGTGACACAAGGCTTGGCGACGGTTGGCACGACCGCGGATCATGCCGAGCGTGCTAAACATGCAGATGGCGTGGTCGACCGTTTGATCGCCGAGCGTGTCGAGTTCGACGAGGTTGGCTTGCAGGCAATCGATCGGCAGCTCGTCGATCTCGGCCTTTTCTTGGACAATACGAAGCATGTGGTCGGACAAATCGACCGCCAACCCACGATGGCCTGTTCGCACTAGCGGCACTAATGCTCGCCCCGTGCCGCACCCCAAATCGGCGACCAGACCCAACGGCTGAAGATGGCGAGCTAGCACCTGTTCGTCGTGCTCGAACAGGCTATTAAAAGCAAAATAATCGTCGTAGTCCTCGGCGACCGAGGGTGATTGCACGTAATCCCACAGACCGCGTGAGACGCCGGCGGGAAGGTTCCAGTTGGGACGTGTACGAGACATAAATGCAATGACGAATAACAAAAAGAGGAACCGAAAAAAGGCGAACCGCGACCGTAAGGGACCGGAGCAAGCACGGCCAATGCCGCGACTACTCCAATGGCTAACGACACTGGCTGAGGGCATTTACTCGGATTTCCGGCCGCTTGTTGGCAAGCGGTGATAGCAGTATAATGACTGGCTTAATTCACGCCCAGTATGGCCGGCTAAGCGGTTTCACCCGCTTAGAGTCCTTTGGAGACTAACGGAACACCGTAAGCCTGTTACCAAAGGCCAAAGGCTAATTTATATTCCGACGACCCTGCTGCTCTGCGGCAACCGTCGGATGTCACACCCTTTCACAAGGAGAATTATCGTGTCGATTCGAGTCGCGATTAATGGATTTGGACGCATTGGCCGTCTGACGTTTCGTAACCTACATGCCCGCTCCAGCGAGTTCGAAGTCGTCGGTATCAATGACCTGACCGACAACAAAATGCTCGCCCACCTGCTCAAGTACGACAGCACGCACCGCCGTTTTCCCGGCACGGTCGAGTACGACGACGAGCATCTGATCGTCGATGGCAAGCCGATCAAGGCGATGGCTCAGCGCAATCCGGCCGAGTTGCCTTGGGGCGACTTGGGCGTCGACGTGGTGGTCGAGAGTACCGGATTTTTCACCGCGCGTGCCAATGGTGGCAAGCCTGGCTACGATTCGCATCTTGCGGCTGGCGCAAAGCGAGTTGTGCTGAGTGCCCCGGCCAAAGATGGTGCCGATCTCACCTGTGTACTGGGCGTGAACGACGAAAAGATCACCGCCGACCTCAAGTGCATCAGCAACGCAAGCTGCACAACCAACTGCTTGGCCCCTGTCGCCAAGGTG
>JAJDEE010000033.1 GCA_029259975.1 Planctomycetota bacterium | reverse complement strand
CTCAAACCGCCCATTATGCCAAAACGCCCCTTTTTGAACACCTGTGAAAAAGTGAACTACTTGACAGACATTCATCGTATATGTACACGTGTATATGCCCTGTTAAGTGGGCCGTGCCCCATCCCTAGTAGCTAGCACTTTAACGATGCCGCAATCCTCGACTCAATCAACGGATCTACGCACGCTTCATGGGGCTAATGTCCGGCGACTGATGGCGAGGCTGAACATGACACAAGTCGAGGTCGTGAAGGCCACCGGCCTAGATGAACGAACGGTGCGCAGTATCCTCCAGGGCGTTACTCGGCCTCATGCCCGCACACTGCATAAACTGGCCAACGGCTTGGGCGTCGATACGGACGAGCTATTCCAGGATCCTTTTCAGACCAATGATACTGGGCTTAGTTCTGCTGAAATTTCGCCAACAACATTCGACGCAGCAACCAATCCCGTCGCCACCAAAGTCGTTGATGTTCACCCCGAGTTATTCGAGCACTGGACTGCCGCCGATTTCAATGAGCTTTTCAGCCGCATGGCCGTTGGTGGTGAGTTGACCGAGGAAGGTACTTTAACGGTGGTCCGCTCAATGAACGAACGGCGTGAGTTGATGTATCAGGTGGCTGTGGTGATGGAAAGCAACGAAGCCGATTTGATGCGCGATTTTGTGAAGCTATTATTTCGCCGCGTGACAACGGTCGAATAAGTTCGCAGATTGGCAGTAAACAATGATGCTCTATCGGTGTTTACGGGTGACTCTTCTTTCACCTTGTTAGGGTGATAGACCCTGAATTATCAAAGTCGCATCTTTTTTAAGCAAAACGCCCAAGTTGGCAGACAGTCGACAGACGAAATTCTTTGTGCAATACGACGACAGTGGATTTTTTAGCTCTTGAAGAATAAGCCGTAGAGAAGCGAAATAATCTCACTGCCTTGGCAGTAAGTAAGGATAAAATACGAAACTACCGATTGCACCTAACTGCTTAGTAGCACTGGCTCTAGGGCTAGGACAACTGTAATTCAAGCAGTTTTCTCTTGTTCGGGCACCCCCCGCATTTGGTGGGAGGTATAATTGAATCTATGGATACCAACATCAAAGCTGTCGTCGGCCTGATTTTGCTGCTGGCAATGTCTACTCTGGGAGGATTGCTAACGAGTGTACCAGTCGAAAACGCTTCGTTGGCTACAAGCAAGACCAAAGCGCCCGCCAAACGCGTCCTTGGTTCAGTCGTAACGGTTGGCGAAGCTGAAATAGATATGCTGTTTCTCGCACGTGTCGACACCGGAGCGCAAACCTGCTCGTTGCATACAGCCGAAAAAGTGGTTCTCAACGGTTCGAGGTTTATGGAAGACAACATCGGCAAGACGATTCGTTTTCGCATTGAGAATCGCCAAAGCGAATCGCAATGGCTAGAACGCCCCATCGCCGAAGTCCGCCTCATTACCACTTCAGAAGGCGAAGAGACACGCTACTTGGTGCCAATGACGCTCACCTGCGCCGGAGTCGAGCGTGAAGTACTCGTTTCACTAAACGACCGTTCACGCATGAGCTTCTCGATGTTGCTAGGCCGTAACTTTCTGGCCGGCGAATTCGTAGTCGATGTGTCGAGGGCCGATGAAACGTCTGGAACGTCCAAGTTACTGACGAGCGGGCTATAGGGCGAAGTAGATCAGAAAAGTTGTTTTGATTTTTTCTCTGGCGTTTTCAGGCGTCGCCCATTCTTGGTGCTTGGCGCACTAGCGATCGGGTCTGCCGGCCCATCAAGTTGGGCGCCGACATGAATTTCTTCTAGACGGTCCGTCGCATAGGATACGTAATCTTCCGACAGCTCGCAGCCAAGAAATTCACGCCCTAGCTTTTTCGCCACCGCCAGCGTCGTGCCGCTGCCGCTAAAGGGGTCGAACACCAAGTCGCCTTCGTTGCTGCATGCGCGGATGATGCGGCCTAGTAGTTGCTCAGGCATTTGACAGCCGTGGAAGCCTTGGCGCTCTTTGAACGTGCCTGCGACGCGGGAGAAAAACCACGTGTCTTGCTCCGGCGTAAAACCGTAGGCGTCGGACTGAAAATCTTGGGGGCGGAGAATCCAGGTATCATCAGGCAGGCGGCCTTTGGGGTTGGCCCGTTTGTCGCCGTAGACGAGCGCGCGGGCCGATGGTACTCGGATTGCTGGATCGTCGGCGTTGAACGTAAAATTCTTTTCGTCTTTCACAAAGTGAAACAGGTGAGCATGCGAACGGCTAAACTTTTTTTTGCAATTTACACCAAATGTGTAATACCAGATAACCCAGCTACGCATCGCGAAGCCGATTTCGCGTTTGGCGGCGACTTTTAGTTCGGCGGCATATTCGTCACCGATGGCCAGCCAAAACGTACCGCTCGGTTTGAGGATGCGGTGAACCTGGGCGATCCATTGGCTGCACCAGTCGAGATATTTTTCGTCGTCTTGGCGGTCGTCGTACTCGTCGTATTCATAGCCGATGTTAAACGGCGGGTCGGCAAAAACGAGGTCGATTGAACCATCGTCGATTTTCTTCATCAGTTTGATACAATCGCCTTGATGGATCTTCCCTGATTTAAGCATGCGTGATGTTTTGGGGTTAGATTGATAGAGTGGGCGCATGTACACGTACTGTCTATAGTATTCAGTTTATCGTAGCCAGTCAATATGTGCCATCGCCCAGACTGCCCTGTCTAATTTTGAGACTTATTGAGACCACACATGAAATACGCTTTTTGCAATGAGATGTTTGGCGAACAGCCGTTTGACGAAGCCTGGCCGTTGGCGCGTGCGATCGGCTACACAGGTGTCGAGATTGCGCCATTTACGTTGCAACCTAGCGGAAATGTTGCAGATGCGCACGCTGTGTCCACTGCTTGTCGCGAGAAGATTAGGCAACAAGCTGCTGATGCGGAACTGGAGGTCGTCGGTTTGCATTGGTTGTTGGCAAAGACGGAAGGATACTATTTGACCAGCCCTGATGCAGCTGTGCGGCAGTCGACTGCTGAGTACCTCAAATCGCTTGCTCAATAGTGCGCCGACCTGGGCGGCAAGGTGATGGTGCTTGGTTCGCCACAGCAACGGAACTTGCTGCCGGGCGTTTCGCACGACGATGCCGAGCAGTATGCGGCAGAAGTATTACGCGCGACGATGCCTGCTTGTGCCAACTTAGACGTAACAATTGCTCTGGAGCCGCTCGGGCCTGCTGAAGGCGACTTTTTGTTGACCGCCGAGTCGGGCATTCGTTTGGCTAAGCTCGTCGACTCGCCGCATTGCCGGTTGCATCTCGACGTGAAGGCAATGTCGAGCGAAACAAAACCGATCGACGAGATCATCCGAGCTAGTCGCGATTGGACGGCCCACTTTCATGCCAACGACCCAAACCTGCTCGGACCGGGGATGGGCGACGTCGAATTCGAGTCGATCTTCGCGCCTTTGCTTGAGGCACTTTCTAGGTGGCTGCACGTAGCTCGGCGAGATTCTGCGCTGTGCTAACCAGCCGATCCCAGTTTTCGGCGATGTACTCGGGAGGGCCGCCGACTTGGGCCATGGTTTGCGCGGCCAATTCGGTGGGGACCATCTCGATCGCGTCCCAGGGGCAGACGAGCAACTCGTAAGGGTTTGACTTCTTGCCAGGGATGTGGACGCAGACCTCGCAGCCGACACAGCGTTCAATGTCAATTTCGCACCACTGTTGCGTGCCCTTCAAGACACCGCCGTCGATCTTGTTCATGAAGATACAATCGACAGGACAAACCTCTAAGCACGATTCGCAGCCAGTGCAATTGTCGGCGTTGATGATCGCCAACTCCTTGGGTACTTTTTTTCGGGGTGCTTTTTTGGCCATGAACTAGTTTCGGGTTGCGAGTCGCGAATTTCAAGAAAGACAGCCGGCGAGCTACGTCTCGCCGAATAGTGCCAACATTGACATTGTGAAATCAACCACAATCTTATCTTATCATCGGCCGCTGGCCAAGCACGGCTGAGGGGATTTCCGGGGGGAATCGCCGCTGGCTGCGTTACAGGCCCAAAGCAGCAGCTTCAGCAGCCGAGAACCATTTACTGCGTTAATCCCCAGCCAGCAATTACGGTTAGCTTCCTGAAAGATCGAAGCAAAATTCACTGGAGAGAACAGGATATGAAAATCGTGATCGCAGGTGGCAGTGGGCAGGTGGGTAGGCTGCTCACAAGGGTTTTTTTGCGTGATGGGCACGAGACTGTTGTTTTGAGTCGTCGAAGTTGCGATTTGCAGGCGAGAGTTGTGCGTTGGGATGGCGAGTCGCTTGGGGATTGGGCAACGGAAATTGAGGGCGCGGATGTCGTGATCAATTTGGCGGGTCGAAGTGTGGACTGCCGGTATCACTCCAAAAATCGGCGTGCGATGATGCACTCGCGAGTCGCTTCGACGCGAGCTATCGGAACAGCTATCGCCCAATCCTCTGCGCCGCCATGTGTTTGGTTGCAAGCCAGTACGGCAACGATCTATTCACATCGTTTCGATGCTCCCAACGACGAAATTGATGGCGAGTTGGGTGGCGCCGAACCGGATGCTCCCGCCAGTTGGCGGTTTAGCATCGAAGTGGCCAAGGCATGGGAGGCCGCATGCAACGAAATTGAACTGCCAGCTACGCGCAAAGTTTTGCTCCGTTCGGCGATGACGATGAGCCCTGATCGCGGCGGAATTTTTGATGTGCTGTTGAGCTTGGTTCGTCGGGGCATGGGAGGCACTTGCGGCGATGGGCGACAGTACGTGTCTTGGGTTCATGAGCATGATTTCGTGAATAGTGTCTATTGGTTGATCGAGAACGACCTTGCTGGCCCTGTGAACATTGCATCTCCCAATCCGCTACCCAATTCGGAGTTCATGCGTACGCTGCGTGACGCTTGGGGCATTGGGTTCGGCTTACCTGCTGCATGGTGGATGCTGGAAATCGGCACCTTTTTCTTGCGCACCGAGACCGAACTCCTATTGAAAAGCCGTCGTGTGGTTCCGACTCGTTTACAACAGGCGGGGTTTGAGTTTGCGTATTCCCATTGGAGTGCGGCGGCTGGTGAATTGTGCGAACGTTGGAAAAAATGGCAGACGCTGAGCGGAGTTGAATTGTCGCAGGCGATGTTTCAGTGACGGTATGAGCGTATTGAACAGGAATCTGGCCTTGGAACTCAACGCTAGGTAAGCTATCAACTACCTCATGCCAAAAGTTCTCCACCGCAAAAACTGGCCGTCGTTAGCCCTTTTGGCCGTATTGATCCTGACAGTTTGGCAGCTGCGCGCGCAGGGAAGGATTTGGTTTTGCGAGTGTGGGCAAATCCGGTTTTGGACAAGCGAGGCAGACGGTCCGCACACTTCGCAACATTTGGCCGATCCATACAGTTTTTCGCATGTGCAGCATGGCTTGCTGTTGTTTCTTTTCGTCGGCTGGGCCTTTCGTCGTTGGAAATGGCCTTGGCAGCTTTGGTTGGTGCTGACGGTGGAGGCGGGTTGGGAGTTGCTCGAAAACACCCGCTGGGTGATCGACCGTTATCGGATGACTGCGGCGCTCGGGTACAACGGCGACTCAATACTCAACAGCATGGGAGATATTCTTTCTTGTGGTGCAGGATGCTGCCTGGCTCGGCGCATAGGCTGGCGTTGGACCTGTGTACTTTTTCTGGTGATCGAGCTGACGATGTTGCTGACCATCCGCGATTGCCTACTGCTGAATGTGCTGATGTTGGTGCATCCGTTGGAAGTGGTGAAACAGTGGCAGTTGGGGTGATCGGGGGAGGGTCTAGCTGCCTTAGACCTCTTCTCGCAACGCGCTAGCGATCGGCAATGCATTGATGTGCTTGGCATGCTGTAATGATTCCAAGCGATAGCTGACGCCATCTTCGGCAGTCAGGCGATCGTCAGGTTCTAGGGCAATTGATTCACTGAGTAGGATCTTGAACAACAACTGCTTTGTCGGTGGTGTGGTCGAGGTGTCTAACGTCATTTCGTCGAGCTGGATACTCACGGGCAGTGCCGCGCAAATCTCTGTCCAGTCAACAATAACTGGACCGGAACCAAGGTCGCCCCAAACAGGTCGTTCGATGTCAACGCGTTCGTGACAGTCGTAGGCGATGCGTAGCTCGCGCGTTGTGCATTTCCAGCGGCCCAGCCTGACGAGTTCCTCTGTTCGTAATATCGTCCAGCGATTTTTATGCTGGTCGATCACCACATCACCTAGCTGGGGAACCATTGCATCGGCTGGAAGCTGTATTTGCCAAACCGCGTCTGCCTGCAGAACGGATCCACCGCTAGGCTCCATCTCTTGGGTTGCAGCTACCTGTCGGTAAGCTGTTTTGACCAATAGTTCCTTGGTGGAATCCTTGCGCCGAAGCGTAACAAGCTCTAAATTATCAATAAACTCCGCAAAGTCCTCTAAAAGATTTGGCTTTGTGGTCATTATGTCGTCCCCTGCGAGCGGCATTCAAAAGGCTGGTATCCGGTCAACTTGCGATCGCACCAGTCAACGGTTTGCTGAAGCGATTCGATATACTCTCGCCAAGAGACTCGCTGGCCGTCGAGCGAATAGCTTGGTTTTGGGCTTGCCCGTAGTTGTTCCAACTGAGCCAACGACTGATTGCGAATTGTCAGAATTTGTTCGGTTTCACTAGCCATTTCAAATACACCTCACTTGAAAACGAAAAACGATTTTCTGCCCCGTCGCTGGTGTCACTTCGTAACGCACTTGGTAAATATCTCCCGCTTTGGGAAACGCTTCGTATTGACTCACATCGATTTCGTGCCGAAAGTTGTAACCGATGCTGTCAACCGTCCACGTAGCGTCAGTTTGCAGCACGTCGAAAATCACACTGGCCTTGTCGATCGTCACATTCTCGTGGCCGGCGATCGTGCTCGCTGTATCGCCGCGACCGACTTCGCTAACGGTGTACTTGATCGAGGCCACTGCTGCTTGATTGAGATTCACGCCTGCACTGTTTTCCACACGGGCCATAAACGTCGCTGTGGCCTGCTGAAATACGGTTCCTTGAATATCTTTTGCGCCAGCCATTAGCTAACCACCTCTCCTGGAAGTAACGTGTTTTGAACTTTTACACCTGCTATCGCGAGCTGAGCTTGGACTGTTGGCTGTGAACGGCAGAGTCCTTTTTCAGTTGCCGACAATCCGATTCCACGTGTCAACAAGCTAGACGCATGGACGATTGCCGTTGGGCTTTTGCTAAACAATTCCAACACAGCTAGTGAGTCGCCTACGATCACCGAAAAACTCCTTCACCCGAGAAAACTTGGGACGACTAACAGAACATCAGGAGCCAAAACACAAGCCCTGCCAGCAGTTTGCGTGCGAGCTTGTGTCTGGCCCCTGAGTTCCTGGACCGCTGAGTCCTCCAAAAACGGACTAGCCCGTGCATTTGACGATGTAGCGAGGGTTCAACACTGCCGCCGCTCCTCGC
>JAJDEE010000320.1 GCA_029259975.1 Planctomycetota bacterium | reverse complement strand
CGGCGCGGGCTTGCTGGACTGCGGGAAGCAGCAAAGCAATCAGCACGCCAATAATCGCGATGACCACCAGCAGTTCAACCAACGTCAGCGCAGACCGTCTGCGCATGATGTCTGGTCCTATACCAGTGTATGGGTAAGTCACAAAGACCTGTAACTAATGAAATGACTTACGCGAAGTACTGCGGAGGCGGCGTGTCAGGAGCAGAGAATGGCCCCGGTTTGAGCAAGTCGTTGGAGAAAAGGATTTTGCCCACAGGTGGGACTGTCAGGTTGAGAGCCGATTGCAAGGGAATCACTGTGGGCGGTAGCGCCGTCAGCGAAGCGGTTAGACCTTGGCAACGCAGAGCATGAACAACAAGAATCGTCGGTGCTGTAGAGCGTCGCGTTTTTTTGCCAGTCTGACGCTGCTTGCTGCAAACGCGTTTGCTACTACAGCACTTCTGCTTGGATCGCGAAGAGCAGCAGGAATGTTTGGCCTTATTTTTACAACAGCCGCTTTGCCTCGCTGCCTTGATGCTGGCATTTGCAGCGGCCAGCACATAGGCCGGAGGAGTGACCCCGTTGTCACGCGCCCAGGCTAATTTTTCTTGCTGAGAAAAGCAGCAACAGTTCCGCCAGCAAACTTCGGCGGTGTTGCAGCCGCAGGGGCAGTTCATGCAGGGAAAAGGCTCTGAGGAGGGCTTGGAGGCAGGCTTATTTAGCGGTATTCCCAGTGCGCAGGCAGAAATTGCTGCGACGGTTACCATGGTGATAAGTCGCCGCGAGGAAGATCGTAGACGTGATTTAACGGGGCGAAACAACGTGGTTGAAAAAAGTAGGAGGTGCTGTTGGTGCAACTAATATCGAATGTAGGTGTCGCGACGGTTGGAGTCAATTAGGCCGTTTTAGGATTCTGACTCGGTCGTGCTCAAAAACATGAAAAAGAGGTGCTGGCTGATATAATGAAATCTGCATCCTGGGCAGAAATGCTTACCGCGTACTCTGATCCCTGATCTGCAAATGATTTTACCGCCAAAGTTTATTGAATTGGGCAAACGATGATTCAGCATCTCCTTAGCAAGTTACGGCCTTCGCGTACTGTTCGACCCTTTACGAGGTGGCGCAAATTTTCGCACGAGCGGCTAGAACCGCGGATGATGTTGACGATCAATCCAACGGGGGCTGAATTCCTCGTCAATGATGTCGTGCCCGGCTTTCAGGCAACCGACGAAAATGTTTCGTCGGTGGCGGTTAGCGAAGCAGCGGGGACGATAGCCACCTATGCGGGTTTGGGAGCTGGCAAACGCGAAAGTATCTTTTTGCGACGGTATGATTTGGACGGTGTGGCACGGAGCGACGAAGCGACGCGAGTTAGCACTACCATTCGCGGTACGCGCACCGGAGCGGTCGTTGCTGCAAACGAAGCGGGAAATACGGTTGTGATTTGGCAAGGGCGTGGTCGGGAGGATAAGTATGGCATTTTCATGCAGCGTTTCAATGCCGCTGGTGCACCCCAGGGTGGAGAGCAACTAATCAACGAAACGATTGGCGGCAAGCAACGCGACCCATCGGTGGCGATGGCGGCAGACGGTAGTTTTGTCGTTTCATGGAGTGGGCCAAACGGTGTTGACCCTGCAGGGGTTTTTGCGCGTAGATTTAGCGCCGATGGGACGCCTCTTAGCGGCGAAGAATTGGTCAACACGACGACCGTTGGGGATCAAGGCGAGTCGGATGTCGCAGTGAACAGCGGTGGCAACTACGTTATCACTTGGAGCAGTCGAAGACAAAACTCTGCTCGCGACTGGGATGTTTTCTCCCAGCGATTCGATTCTGCCGGCGCACGGCAGGGCGACGAATTCCACGTGAATACAACGACTGCCGCCAACCAACAGGGAGCTTCGGTTGCCATGCAAGACGATGGCTCCTTCATGATCGTTTGGAGCAGTTTTGGGCAAGATGGTGACAGTTGGACCGTTGTGGCACAACTATTTGATGCTACGGGAACAGCCGTTGGTAGCGAATTTATTGTGAATACGGGTACCACCGGCCATCAACGGCATGCACAAGTGGCGGGATCACGAGGCAAATATCTCGTGACTTGGCAGTCGGGTGTGGGAGATGGGAGTGGTTGGGAGGTGATGGCGCAGGAGTATGACACCAACGGCAATCGTGTCGGTAGCGAACAGGCGGTCAATTCTTTACTTCGCGGTTTCAATTCGGGACATCAGCAACACCCGGCTGTTGCGCTCGACGCAGCTGGCAATGGCGCGATTATTTGGTCGGGCTACGGCGATGCTGATCGTCAGGGTGTGTTTGGTCGGAGTTTTAAGGATGACGACGTGCAGTCGGAACCCAATCTGACGCCCGACATGGCTGAGATCAGCGATCAGACGGTCGCCCCCAATGCAGAGTTGTCCGTGACCGTTACGACGACCGATCCCAACGCGGGCGACATTCTGACGTATCAGCTCGATCCCACAAATTCGCCTGCCGACGCGACGATCGAACGCACCGACAACAACACAATCGTCATACGCTGGACTCCCACGACAGCCGATGCAAATAGTGTTGTCACTTTCCGCGTTATTGCGACTGACAATGGCACACCCCCGTTGGCAGATAGCGAGGAGTTTCAGGTCACGGTTACCGATGGCAGACTCAGCATCGATCTTAACGGCCCGAACGAAACAGGTGCCAACTCAACAGCGCAATTTGCCATCGGGCTGGGATCGGCTGCGATCGCTGACAGTAGCTTAGCGATTAGTAATGCCTCTGAGGGTTTGATTTCACGGACTTCGGTTGTTCTTGTCGCTGCGCCCAATAGTTTCCAAGAGATTCTGGAAGTGGATACTTCGGGTACGAATATCACTTCCTCCTATTCGGCCGGTCTGAGGCGTTTGTTATTGTCCGGCGTCGATTCTGCTGAAAACTATGAGCGCGTGCTGAAAACTCTGCGTTATAACAACACGGCGGTGAATCCGAGCGGTACTCGAACTGTGGAAATTCAAGTGAATGATGCCAGTTCGTTGAGCAACAAGCCAACGATTACGATCGACATTGTTTCGGCGGAAAATCTCGTCGGGTTGGCCAACGCCTTGACCAACGCCGGAGCAGAGTTTTTCGGCGCTACGTGGTCTGAAGCTACCACCGAGCAGCGGGAACTCTTCGAGGATGGCGGGCAGTTCTTGTCGTTTAACGAAGTCACCAATGCTGACAGAACGCTAAATCAAACCGCCAACGACAATAACATTACCGACGCCGACGTCCCGGTTTGGATTTTTTCGGACGATTCACGACTCGAAGGCGTGCAAAGCTTGGCGGCTTTAGCTCAGCACGTCGGAGTGACCATTCCGCTTTCAGTCGACCCGTTCATCGCCCCTATCGCAGACGACACCCTGCTTGTCGGTTCGCCACTGCACGTTTCGCTCGATGGCTACGACCCTACCGGCGGCCCGCTGACGTACACCGTATCGACGAACAACGCGTCCGTAACGGCCGAGATCCTTAGCGGCAATCGTTCGGCTCGTATCAATGTGGCTGGGTACGGCGATCTAGTATTTGAACTGTTCGAGCAGCGTGCCTCACGGGCGACAGATCGCTTTATCGAATTGGCGAACGACGACTTTTATGAGGACGTTATTTTTCACCGCGCTATTGATAACTTTGTGATCCAAGGCGGCGACCCGCTGGGTTCAGGCAGGGGAGGATCGACGCTGGGCGACTTCGACGATCATTTTCATGCCGACTTGCAGCATAATCGTACGGGATTGCTGTCCTACGCAAAATCGTCTGACGATACCAACGATTCGCAGTTTTTCGTTACAGAAGGCGGTAGCTCAAGCTTGCGCAATTTGGATTTTAATCACTCGATTTTTGGTGTCCTCGTCGAAGGCGAAGCGAGTCGAGCCGCAATCAGCGACACGTCCGTAGTTCGTCGGGCGACTGAAGTGCCTCCCGGGGACCTTCGAGGCGACCGCCCTGGAGTTCCACAGATTGGTACGGAGTCGCCGGTAGAATTTAACATCACGATGGAAAACGTCGAGGTTTTTCAGGATGACGAGAATGCAGTGCTCTTTTTGAAGGCCGATCCTGGGACCACCGGCGATGTGACCGTGACCGTGACTGTGACCGATCAACAAGGGAATACTTTTGATCGTAGTTTTGTCGTCACGGTACAAGACGACACTTTCAACAGCCGTCCGTTCCTGGGCGATATCGGCCCCGTAAGCATCTCGTCGAACACGTCCGCCCAGATTCAGTTGACGGCGACCGACGTTGAAGGCGATTCGTTTGCTTGGACTGTTTTCAGGCGTGGCACAGTGAACTATACCTTTGATGTGAGCGACAGCGGATTGCTAACCGTGACACCTCCAGCTGATTTCGTCGGGACACTACAGATCGAGGCCCGCGTAGGCCGCAGCAGTAATTCTTCCGATTTTGATTCTCAGCTAATCACCGTAGAAGTCGTCGCATAGATCTGCGACAGCCCAAGATTGACGGATACCCGTTTAGGGCCGTTAAGCCGAGAAGCATCAAGCTCAAAGTTGCGGGTTCTGGGATCGGAACGTTCACCAACGACTCACTAGCCCCATTGTCGAAGGCTGTCACGTGGATGCCGATTCGTAATCTGCCATCAGCCAATTCGTCAAGAACACTTTGAAAAGTTTGAGTGCCTTGCATATCAAAGATAATGGTAACTTCCTCAAGAGGAGCTACGCCTTTCTTGGGAGATGGGTTACCTGCTTCTGCAAGGAACCCTGCCGTAACTTCAAAGGCTGGACTGATGGAATTGCCACTAGGAAGGTTGCCAGGCGAAGCTCCTTCTTCAAAATCCACCGTGGGGGGACTATCGATGATAGTAGAAATGCCAAGTAGCGAACCATCGTCGAAGTAGATCTCGGAGATATTCGAGGCGTCTGGTCCCGTATTAAAGAAACGGAAACTAGCATCGCCGGCGACATCGAGGGCTTCGACAAAAAGCTGATCCTCAGCAATGCCTGGACTGCCTACGCCATTACTGGTGATGCTATCAAAACTGATAATGATGGCAGAAGAAGATTCGCACAATAAAATCGCAAAGATCCAAGCAGAAAAAAGAACAAAAAACGGATATCGGCGAATAGACGCAGTTGGTCGTATGCCTGTTGTCGAAAACATTAGCGATCCCCTATAGCAAGCAATAAAGAAAATAAAGAAAGACGAAGGAAAAAGCCCTCATCCTTGCATTACTAAATGCCCAAGGAACTTTCCAACTAAGTACTGTCACCGTAGAACACCTAATGCTTTCATCCTACCCACCCACACTAATCATGGTCCTCAAAATGGTCAATGAATTCGCATAGAGAATCTTGATCTTTCAAGAAATGAGTTCTGCCAGTTGGGAAGAGATACCGAGACTTCTGAGCGATAAATCGTATCAGCTAAACAACTTACGTCGCCCTTGCAATGATTATCTCGTGTGATCTGGCTTGCCCCCCGAATGGATTAATTTAAGCTCTCAAATCGTGACGGAAAGAGACCGCATTCGTAGGTGTTTTGCACTCCAGCTTACGCAGGTGTACTTTTTGAAGCAGATTCGGTGTGGGCTTGAAACGACACAGAGGTGTCGGATCGACGCGAATTAGCAGAATTGTGGGGACGCTGTCGGCTAGGGCGACCGAAAATTTGAACGGCATCTATGTACCGCACTTCAGTCACTTTCACTACCGCAGGATTTCGCGACTAGACTCTATGCGTCCGAAGTGAGGCTGTACGCCCAGCAGGGATCCGTTCGCCGATAGGTCTCCTGTTCCCGGCAGATGTATTATGGTCACTTTTCTTTCGGATAAATCGCCAACCAGTCCTGTTTCATATCGACGACCGTCCAGCCTCGCTTCTTGGCTTCATCCA
>JAJDEE010000319.1 GCA_029259975.1 Planctomycetota bacterium | reverse complement strand
AGTGGCGGCTGGTGTGGACCACCGATCCTGCCACGTCGGCGGCGCTTTGCTGGAACACAGCCAAATCAGGTGTGCTGCACCGGGTCATGTTGCGTCGCGACAACGAAGGCAAAGAAACCTTCGTCGAAGCACGCCGCAATGGTCGCTACTCGGCGAAGAGTCCTGATCTGTATTTCCACCAAGTGCATCTGAGCAATCTCCAGCCTGCGACGAAATACTATGTCACTTTCGAAAGCGACGGCCACCGTTCACCCGAGATGTACTTCATCACGGCTCCAGCCGAAGACCTGCCGTTGAGCCTGCTGTACGGTGCCGATTCGCGCAGCGGGCTGCTGGAACGACGGCAGATGAATGCGATGATGGCCAAAATGTTTACCGAATCGCAAATGGCGGATCGTGCGCCGATCTTGGCGTTTGCACACGGTGGAGATTACGTGGTGAATGGACGGACTCTTTCGCAATGGTCGCAGTGGATGACCGATCACGAATTGACCGTCGGAGCCGATGGCCGCATGTTACCAATTATTCCTGCACGAGGCAATCACGACGTCGGCAAGCTGTTCAACGAAATTTTTGCTTTCCCACCCGACGACACAAACTACTACGTCACAGATATCGGTCCCCAGGTGCGGCTGATTACGCTCAACACCGAAACGAGCATTGCCGGCGATCAGCTCCAGTGGCTGAAGGCTGAGTTGCCTACCTCGCGTGCCGAGAAACGCTGGCTCATCGCCCAATATCATCGCCCTGCGTTTCCGGCAGTGAAGCAGCCTTGTTTCAATCTCGTTCACTGGGTGCCTTTGTTTGAGGAGTACAATATCGACTTGGCTTGCGAAGGAGATGGCCATGTCATCAAACGAACGGCGCCGATACGCGATTTCAAAATTGATCCGACCGGCATCGTTTACATCGGCGAAGGCGGCCTGGGCGTCGGGCAGCGCACTCCCAAGACAAGCCGCTGGTACCTCAATTCGCCACAGGCAAATACGGGCCAGGGGCATCATATACAACTACTAACATTCGATCATGAACAGCTCGCCTATCGTGTGGTGCTGCTCGGTGGCGGAGTGTTCGACGAGTATTACCGATCGGTTCGCGCGCCCGTCGAAGCAGCAGCTATTCGCCCGTGAATCGCCATGCCAAGCCTCCGTCCACGCGATAACCTCTTCATTCGGACTGCGATTCGATTGGCTGTGACTACGCTGATCTTGGCCCTCGGCCTGCGAACTTGGCTGGTGATGGGTTTGATCGAACCTGTAGTGGTTGCCGGTAGCTCGATGATGCCGACGCTACAAGAGGGTGAACGGCTGTGGATTGATAGGACGGCACTGCTTTGGCGTCATCCCGAACGCTGGGAAGTCGTCGTCTCGCGCAACCTCTTCGACGCTTCTGAGCTGTGCATCAAACGGGTAGTCGGACTGCCCGGTGAATGCGTCAGCCTGCGAGATGGCAATGTGCTAGTCGATGGGGCGGTCGTAGTAAAATCGCTCGACGAACAGCACGCATTGCGACAATCAGTGCATCGCGAAACGGACGAAGAGGCAAGCGATCGGCGCTGGCAGCCTGACGAAATGGCCCGTTGGCATTTGTGCGAATCTGGCTGGCGGCATCATGCACAGCAAAACGATGGTATTAGCTGGCTGCATTATCAGCACCCACAATTGATCACCGACAATGTGCCTAGCAATGCTGAATTGACGCGTCGCTTGAACTTGGTCGACGAGTTCATGCTTGCTGCGAAGTTCCGAGTGCAAGGCGCTGGCTTGATCAGCTTGGCCGTCGACGATGGCACGTCGACGGCACAGGTCGACATACGTTTGCCCGACGGCGAAATGACTACGATCGAGAGCAGGCGACAAAGTTCTGTAGTACAACTTTCCGAACAAAGCCTCGCCCGTCTAACTCGCGGTCAGGTGCTCATCGAATTTTCCAATTTCGACGATCAGTTGCTCCTGGCCATCAACGGCCGCGTCGAACTGCGCCGCCCCTGGCCCAAAACGCAAGCGGCGGGCACCGCCCTGCCTTTTTCAATCGGTGCGCTAGGCCTCGAGGTTTGGCTCGATGAGTTGTCAATCTTTCGCGACACTTACCATTCGCGTCATGCCATCGGGGTTCCGCCACCTTGGCCAGCAAGATGGCAACTAGGCACAGACGAATTTTTTCTGCTGGGCGACAATGCTCCTGTTGCGGTCGACAGCCGGCTCTGGGGGCCTGTTTCAAAACGAATGTTCGTGGGCAAACCGCTTCTGCCATAGGCCCGTAGGATAGGCTTCCAGCCTGTCAATCGATCGAAATAGGCCGTAACAGCACTGACAGGCTGGAAGCCTATCCTACGATTGCTAGCACTCACCGCGAGTGTTGGGACTGCGTTTCCCGCTTGGGAAGAAATCGACTATATTGTGGGCTTGTCGGCGAATAGGTCCGTACTGAGACAAGATTTGTCCCGCAATCTGACCGATTACGTCGAAATAGCCTGCACTTCGATATTCTGGAAACCATGGCCAAGAAAAGAAATTCAACGAAAAAAAACGCTGCGAAAAAGCCGCCGTCAAAAAATCGCATCTTGCCAACCGAGGGTGCAGTCGTTGAGGCAGCCCCACCCGGAGGTGGGATGTACGCCCTACGCGAGACGATCGAGTCGATAGTCATTGCCTTTGTGCTGGCGTTTTTGTTCCGCACATTCGAGGCCGAGGCGTTTGTGATCCCGACCGGATCGATGTCGCCTGCGCTGCAAGGTCAGCACAAAGACGTCGATTGTACTGAGTGCGGCTACCGATTTCGGACGACCGCGAGCAGCGAGGGCGAAGATCACAGAAGAATGCGACACGACCCTCGCACTCTGGAAGTCGTGCTAGGGGTCTGCCCCATGTGTCGGCAGACGATGGCCATGCGTCCCGATCTGCCGACGGGCAAACCTCCGTTCATCAATCTTACGGAGATAGAAAAACAGACGAGCTACCCGGGCGATCGCATTCTCGTCAACAAGTACAGCTACCAGAATCATGATCCCGAACGCTGGGATGTCGTCGTTTTCAAATTCCCCGGCAATGGCGAGATGAACTACATCAAACGCTTGGTTGGACTTCCAGACGAAACATTACAGATTTATCAGGGCGATATTTTCATTCGCGGCAATGCGGCAACCAGCGATGAGGAATCATCAAGAAAAGCGAACTTTCAGATCGAGCGCAAGCCTGCCGACAAAGTACTTACCATGTTGCAATCGGTACACGACACCGACTACGAACCGAGCACGTTGTACAACGCCGGTTGGCCGCTACGATGGCAAGCTGATGGCGACGATCATTGGCAGGTCGATGCAAAAGCGGGCGAACAGGCTGTCGCGCTGAGCTACCACATCCTGCCGAAAACAGACGCAGACAAACCATCTACCGCTTGGCTGAGATACCATCACTATCTACCCCAAAACCAAGACTGGAACGTCGCACGCCGCTTCGCCGAATCCGGCAAGCACGTTGGCCTCAGCAAAGAGCAATGGACAAGCGAAATTCGACCTGAACTCATTTCCGATTTCAATCCCTACAATGCCCATGTATTGCGGGGTCAACTCCAACGTGGCTCCTGGCTTCTCGATTCTAGTCAGTTGGGTGTCGAGTGGGTAAGCGATCTTGCCTTGCGCTGCGAGCTGGACGTTAAGAAAACCGCAGGGGCTGTCTTGCTCGACTTGGTCGAGGCAGGTCGGCACTTTACTTGTCGTATCGATTTGAGTTCTGGCGAAGCTTCCCTCAGCATAGAGGGCGCTGATGAATATCAACCCACCGCGATGACACCGCTTAAGAAAGTCGGCAGTTACGAACTGCTGTTTGCAAACATCGACGATCAACTTTTGCTGTGGGTCGATGGCAGCCTTATCAATTTCCAGGATACTATCTATAGCGAGGCGGAAATTGGCTCTCGCGAGGACCTGTTGCCTCGAACCAGTCCATCCGACCTTGGCGACTTGGCCCCAGCAGGTGTGGGTTCAGAAGGCGCAGAGCTTTCGATCAGTCGTCTCGAGGTGTTGCGAGACATCTATTACATCGCCGTTGATCAGCACGATCCCAAAATCCACTCACAGTGGAGTGGGCAAGTTTACTTCACCGATTATTTAGCTCCCGATGATACAAAAACCCTTGAGAATGGCACACATTTGCAGATACTGAATCAGCCACACGACCTGTTTCGAGATCCTAGCACGTGGGCTCGTTTTTCCACGCGTCGTCAGCGAATATTTCCTATCAAAAACGATCAACTTTTTGTCATGGGCGACAACAGCCCAGCAAGCCAGGACTGCCGGCTTTGGGCTAGCGCAAACCAGGACAGTTCTCACCCGGGTGGTTCCTATTTAGATCGCCGCTTGCTCATTGGCAAGGCGGTTTGCGTTTTCTGGCCACATTCTTGGGGCGGTATTTCAGTGTTGCCAGGCTTTCCAAATTTTAGAGATATGCGACTTGTGAGGTAAAAGGGACGCTAGTTCGAGAACTTGCGCCTAAACGTCATGGAGGACGAAACAAGATGAGTTTATTGCAGGCAACCGGGCTGGTAAAAAGCTATGGGCGTCGTCGCGTGGTCGACGGGGTCGACTTTGTGGTTGAGCATGGAGAAATTGTTGGCTTATTGGGACCCAACGGTGCGGGCAAAACAACCACCTTTCGCATGACTTGCGGCATGGCCGAACCTGACGCCGGACGTGTCGTGTTGGGAGGGGTCGACGTGACCGATTGGCCTATGTACCGCCGCGCGCGCGAAGGCGGTATGGGCTATCTTGCTCAAGAGTCGAGTGTATTTCGCAAGCTCTCGGTACAAAATAATCTACTGGGCATTATGGAAATGCTCGGCATGAAACGAAAAGTTCGTAGACGGCGCTGCGACGAACTTTTGGAGCAGTTTGGCATCACAAAATTGCGGCGCAGCAAGGCGATGTCACTCTCCGGCGGCGAACGACGGAGGTTGGAGATCGCCCGTTGTTTGGTTTCGAACCCCAAAATCATCCTACTCGACGAACCGTTCACCGGTATCGACCCGGTAACTATTTCCAGTATTCAGAAGATCGTCCGTGATTTACGATCTCGCGGTATCTCGATTTTGATCACCGACCATCAGGTGCGCGAAACGCTCGAAATCACCGATCGTAGCTATGTCGTACGCGCAGGACAGGTGCTTTGCCACGGCACACGCGACGAAGTACTGCAAAACGAAGAAGCACGCGAATACTACTTTGGCGACAGCATGGACTCCGACCGCCCCGCCCCACATTCGAACTACGAAGGTCGATTGACCTCGATTCGAGGCCGACTCACAGGACATCGCCAATCCGTTGACGATGACGCCGCCTGAAACGGACTTGGCTTGTAGCGGCAGACGAAAGGCGCGATTTGCGTGCTTTCCCGCGACTTCCGTCTGTGCCTAGCATTGCCAACTATCCGCGCTGGCGGATCCTGACGTCTGGCGGTTAGAATATCAGCATGGATCAGCCAGCTGACGACTCTTCGCCCGAACAAGACGCCTCCGCCCCCAACGAGCCGCCGCCGCTGCGAAGCGTTCACACGAGCAACCTGCCGCAGATTTTCGAGCAGGGACGGTTTTCATTGCTTGTGACCACCTATCAGGCGGGCAAGCTTGTTGTGTTGCGTAACGACAAGGGCGTGCTTAACACGCATTTTCGCAACTTGCTCAAGCCGATGGGTCTTGCGATCGAAGGTGGCAAGCTGGCGATCGGTTGCAGCATCGACATCTGGGAATTTCATAACATCCCCGCAGTCTGCCAGAAGCTCGACGAGTCCGAAGAAAACAAAGAGACTTTGTTCAAGCACGACGCCTGTTTTATGCAGCGCCGTAGTCACACGACCGGCGATGTACAGATTCACGAACTGGCTTGGGCTGACGGCGAGCTTTGGTTCGTCAATACGGCCTTCAGTTGCCTAGCAACACGTAGCGACGTCAACAGCTTTGAGCCGCGCTGGCGTCCGAAGTTTGTGACCGAGTTGGTCCCCGGCGACTATTGCCACCT
Source organism: Planctomycetota bacterium (assembly GCA_029259975.1). Taxonomy (GTDB): domain Bacteria; phylum Planctomycetota; class Planctomycetia; order Pirellulales; family Lacipirellulaceae; genus Bythopirellula. Next base: position 1,466 of record JAJDEE010000319.1, on the reverse strand, counting down.
CAACGGCTTAGCGATGCGCGACGGGCGTGTCCGTTATGTGACGGCGCTGGGCGAAACCAACGTGCCGGGTGGTTGGCGCGAAAATAAACGCGATGGCGGGCTGTTGATCGACGTCGACACAAACGAAATCGTCACGCGCGGGCTGTCGATGCCCCACTCGCCGCGCTGGTACCGCAATCAGCTCTGGATTCTCGAGTCGGGCAATGGCGGCTTCGGTACGATTGATCTCGACTCAGGAAAATATCGAGAGATCATACAGCTGCCCGGTTTTACGCGTGGCATTAGTTTCTTGGGGCCGTTGGCATTCATCGGCTTGTCGCAAGTGCGCGAGTCGGCTGTGTTCAGCGGCATCCCGCTCGGTGAGCGTTTGCAGGAACGGACTTGTGGCGTCTGGGTCGTCAATATCGAGACGGGCGAAACAGTGGCTTTTTGTCGTTTCGAGGACGCTGTGCAAGAAATCTTTGCTGTCGAAGTGTTGGAGGGCTGCCTGTTTCCCGATCTCGTCAACCACGATGCCGAACTGATCGGTCGCAGCTACGTACTCGGCGACAAAGCCCTCGCCGACGTTCCAGCCAATCTTCGAACTGAACGACCTAACAAGGACAAAGCCTGATGACGATCCCGCTCCGTACGGTCTTGATCACCGGCTGTTCGTCAGGCATAGGCAAGGCGACCGCTCGGCTGTTAGCAAAAAAAAGTTTCCGTGTGCTGGCCGGAGTGCGCAACTCGGATGATGCAAAAAAACTAGCGGACGATGCGTTGCCAAACTTGGGGCCTGTGTTGCTCGACGTAACAAACGACGAAGCGGTTGCCAGGATCGTCTCGTTGATCAAAACGAATTGCCCCGAGGGACTTTACGCCTTGATTAATAACGCCGGCGTCGGTTTACCCGCCGCGGTCGAGCTAACCACACTGGACGAAGTTCGCGCGATTATTGAGGTCAACACAATCGCTCCGCTTCGCATGATTCAAAACTGCTTGCCGTTGCTTCGGCGCGCTGGCGGACGTATCGTCAACATGTCGTCGATGAACGGCACAATGGCCTTGCCGATGGTTGGCGCTTATTCGGCCAGCAAGTTTGCCCTCGAAGCCATGTCCGATTCGTTACGCGTCGAGCTGCGCCCATGGCAAATCCCTGTCAGCGTCATTCGTCCCGGTCAAATACGTACCGCGATTTTTGACAAGGCTCGCGACGCACTCAACAAACGTCAGCAACAAATCCCCCAGCGGCTAAAAAATGGCTACGACGAAATGTATTCTCGCACTGCCAAATTCAACGAGCGTGGCGCCAAATCACGCACTTCGCCCGAACAGGTGGCAGCCGTCGTATTGCAAGCACTCACCGCCAAACACCCGCGCCCGCACTACCATGTCGGCCTCGACGCGCACGGCATGCGCTTCGCAAATGCAATCGTGCCGCAACGTCTGCTCGACCGCATACTGGCCCGGGTCATGGGCGTGTTGAA
>JAJDEE010000318.1 GCA_029259975.1 Planctomycetota bacterium | reverse complement strand
ACGTCCGAGGCGATGGTCATACTCGATCCAGAGGCGTCTCTCAACTGAACGTATTCGGACGAGAGTGTAAGATACTGTTGTATGGTAAGTGCCATATTCGCATTCCACTGTGTAAGCGCCCATGGCTCATTGTCAAAATGTGCTCCGTCGAAACGCTCATCGACTACGCCTGCGGTGTTGAAGTCGAGCACGTTTTGAAAGCGCGCCAACGCTAGAGAATGGGATGCACCAGGCAAAACGAAACTTGGGTCGCCATCCAGTGCGTACGCTTTCATCCCCCGCGCATGGATATCTCTGATTAGAGAGCGGTAGGATTCGGGACTACTTGTGATCGTCGACGAGTCGATCCACAAGTAGCCGGTGTCGATTCCTTGGCTCTCCCATAGATTGAGTACATGGTCACGTCGCGTCGGATTGTTCAGAAGATCAAATACATCGCCCCAAACCCACTGCGAGCGGCCGGTCGGTCCGGCGTTTGCCGCTAGAGTCGGCAGTAGCAAAAGCAAGATAACTGTTGCTCTTGCCAAGAGTCGAAAGTATTCAGCCAGACGGTAAATCATCTCGTTTCCAATGCCTAAATCGGAACTAGCTTGGCAGTGTCTCAGAATGTTAGAGTCGTAAACCCATTAAGGGCAACCAGATATACCAATCACGGAATTTCAATTAAAATAGCATTGCATGCATTAATGTACTTTATTAAGATGCTTATGTAATGCCAAGTTGCTTCAAAGTACCCAGATCAGCTTTCGGAGTCAATTGAATTACCGAAAACTCGCAACGCCACTCAATCGACTGAGTAAGAACTAACGTAAAGCCGCTACGAATCAATTGCACACAGCCCTCCATCGAGGGCTCCAGGTGCGTGGTTCGTGGCGGCTTTTTTCGTGCATTAGAGAAGGGCATTCTTGTACCGACTGAAATCTCGATACATCGCTCAATAGCCTAACTTCACTAACAGATACTTGTCCGACTCTCCTTTGCTGGGAGTGCGATAGCCCAAACTTGAGACTACTCATGCGACGCTTATTAGTAAATCATCTAATCTCCTCTCTTCTAATTTGCCTGGCAGTCTTCTTGCACAGCTCGTCTGCTCAAGTCGCTAATGGGTTGCGAACCGTCGTCCTAACCAACACGCCGGTGCCCGGTGTGAGTGGTGGTGCAAGTTATATTTTTTTTCAACTCCCCTCGCTGAACGACCAGGGCCAAACGGCATTCTTTGCCTTCTTGTCTGGGACTGGAATCGGCTCCTCGAATGACGGAGGACTATGGAGCGAGGGAAATGGCGTGCTCGGACTTGTGGCTCGCGAAGGAGAGCTGGCTCCGGGATCTGGTGGTTCGGTCTTTAGTCGACTCGGGGATGCGTCTCAGCAAATACCACCCATGATAAACAACAACGGCCACACCGCATTCGAAGCCAATGTCAGACTGCCAGGCTCAACTGGTTTCGACAGTCTCAGGGCCGGCGCTTGGAGTGAAGGGGGCGGAGCGGGTCTCGCTCTGTTAGCTCTTCAGGAGGAAGCTGCGCCGGGGACTCCTTCTGGTGTGAACTTCACGAGAGCCAACCTTCTTTCACTCGATGACCAAGGACAAGCAGCAGTCAACGGTAGCTTGTTTGGCAATGGGATCATACAGATTCCCAACGACGAGGGCTTCAATTCGTCAAACGACCAGGGAATCTGGCGTGGTACGAGCCTGGGTGATCTCGATCTGTTAATTCGTGAAGGCGAACCGGATCCCAATATGAATGGTAACATCTTTGGAGAATTTAGAGATATTGTGCTGAATCACACCGGCCAGACCGCCTTTTTATCAGGCTTGGTCAGCGGAGGAGGCAGTGGAGTCTTCAGTAATGCCAATGGTCAGTTCGCTCCGATTGCCATTGTAGGAGAAATCGCCCCCGGCACACCGGGTGGAGACAGCAATCGTTTCCGTTTGTTTGAAGCGCCTGCCTTCAATAGTCGTGGGGAGACTGCGTTCGTAGCACAAGTAAGGGGTAACGGTGGTTTCGATTCGGACGACATTGGTCTTTGGAGTGAGGGAAGAGGCAACGGACTTGAGCTTGTTGCCCGTTCTGGAGAACCTGCAGCAGGTACGCCCGTAGGTGTCAACTTCAACCTGCTCAGCATCTCCGTATCGTCTCGACTATCTCTCAATAACCGCGGTCAGTTGGCGTTCTTGACGGGTTTGGAAGGAGTGGGCATCAATCAATCCAATAACTCCGGCATCTGGAACGAAGAAGGCGGAGAACTCCTACTCCTCGCACGTGAAGGAGCAGCCGCTCCTGAAACGGATGACGGTGTGAACTTCTCAGGTTTTTCGGATCCTTTACTCAACAACCGTGGGCAAACGGCCTTTCTCGGATCTTTAGCTGGTACGGGCGTAACCAGTTCGAACAATACTGGCATCTGGGCAGAGGACAATCTCGGCGAACTACGGCTGATTGTCCGCGCAGGTGATGTGGTGGATCTTAGTAAGAATCCTCTCGCACCTGATACTCGAACCTTCGAAAGCTTTGGTCTCTTCAACGGTGACTTTGCGGATTACGCGAGTAGCGATACACGCCCGAAGGCGTTAAATGATCGTGGACAAATCGTGTTTCGCGCGAACTTCACAGACGGTACAAGCGGCATCTTTGTGTCCAACCTTGTCGCTATACCGGAACCTCTGTCGGTAGTCATGTTCGGACTAGGTTGCGCGGGCGCAATGTTGACCAGATATCGCGACCGTTGCTTCACAAAACCTGTCGTCCTATGAGCCTAGCAGATGTTTTTCATCATCTGGCAAATACGCGTTCAGCTTCATCGTCCGACGCGACTTAGCGAGTCCCAAAAAACGGACGTTTTTGGGACTTTTGGCAGGGACAGGTAGGCTAAAGGACTTACGGCTATTGTGGTGTTTCAAAAGCTGTCCCAGGTCAAAGTCCCAAAACTATTGCTAGTGCTTTGGCTTTTGGGATTCTCTGAGCGTGTATAATTACACGAATGTGGGCGGTACCCTAAATGGCCCTCTATTCGGCACGCAGTAGCGCCAATTGTAGCTCGCGTCCCGTTACAAAACCGACCGTCTTGCCATCGTTGTCGATGACGTGCCCAAGGGCGTCATCGATTTGGCCAAGCTGACGCAAAGCAGAGAGACAAGACTGCTCCGCTTGCAAATCGATGAGCGGACGCGGCGCGGGCAGCGTAAGTGAACGATCGAAGTAAAGGTCCATCATTCGCAAGAAACCGACCAACTTGCGGCCATGGCGCGCGTCTTCCACAGGCAGTAGCGTACGGTTGTGGCGTTGAGCAAGGCGGAGGACATCGCTTTTGCTCATGGTGGTCGTCGCACGTACGGCGCGACCAGCCGGAAGCGTGAAACTTTTCACAGGCAATCCCGCCACGGCCAACATTGATTGGGCAAGCGACTGTTGGGCTGGGAGCAAGATACCCATCTCGTGGCCTTCTGTAAGTAGTTCGCCCAGCTCGCGGCGGGCTAGGCGAAGTCGTAGCTCCTGGGGCGAGTTGTTGGTAAGCAGCTGAAGCACTCGGCTGAAGGTCCAGAGCAAGAGTGTAAGAGGCGCAAACAAGATTGTGCAGATCAGTAAGGCGGGGGTACAACGCTTGAGTAATCGGTTTGGCGCTTCAAAGAATAGATTTTTCGGCAGCAGCTCTCCAAAGATAAACAGCACAGGTGCGATGATCATTGGGCCTAACACAGCGACCATCGCTCCACCCCCCGGATAAAAACTTTGCGAAGCCATCACGACCGCCAGCGAGGTTACGTAGTTTGCCAGGTTATTTCCCACCAAGGAGGTTGCTACGAAAAGCGTCGGTTGGTGGACTAGCCAGAGCAGCACGCGCGAAGACCAGTCGCCTGCCAGGGCTTCGATAGCCATACGCACTCGCGAGGCTCGGTAGAAGCCGGTTTCTGAGCCGCTGAAGAACGCGCTCAGCAGTAACCCGGTCAGCAGCAATAACGCGATCAGAGTCATTGCTTGTCCCCCTGCCTTACCCTTGGCGGCGAAGTATTGAGTTGTAGGTGGACGACCATTTTTTCTTGTGGCTCGGCTTCGATGACTCGAAAAGAAAAAGACTGCCAGACGACTTTGTCTCCAGCAACGGGCAAACGATGTAACAATTCGGGAATGACGCCTGCGACGGTGGTACTTTTCATCGGCGGGAGCGAGACGTTAAACTCCCGCCCCAGCCGGCGTAAAGTTGCTATGCCTGTTACCTGCCAGAGATTATCGTCCAGCCTTTCGATGGGCGAGGTTTGTAGCAGCCGCGCGCTGCGGCTCCCTTGGTCGGCGAAAACGTTTTGTAGCAAATCTTCCAGTGTGACGATGCCGATCGTTTCGCCCAGTTCGTTAATAATCGCTGCGACTTCCTGATGCTGCGATTGGAGTTCGTCGAAAACAGCCGCTGCGGTCGCACACCAAGGAACGTAAACCACGGGTTGAGCAAATTTTTCAAGATGATGACGAGGCGCCGTCGGCAATTGATGCAGAGCGATCGCTCCAGTAATTTCGTCGCTATCGGTCTCGGTCACGAGGACGTAACCGCTCCGCGTTGGTCGACCCCCCAAATCCTCTAAATTTACCGGAGGAGGAAAGGACTGGTATTGTTTGCGCGGCCGCATCAGCTCGTCGGCACGGTGGTCGGACAAGAGGACGATGTTTTGAAGTGCCAGTCGTTCCAGCGCGGCCAACTCTTCGTCGGCTGTCGAAACGGTGATCGCTTGTTCCAGGTCACGTAACGACAAATACGGTTCAGCACGAAAGCCCGGAAAGAAAACTCGGCGCACTGCTTGGTTAATCGCAGAAAAGAGCGGCGCAATTGGGTCGAAAACACGTACAGCAACAGTCAGCGGCAAACTAACCAGCTGGGCGAGCACGCGTGGCAAGAGTACGCCGACTGTTTTGGGGATCATTTCGCTGAGTAGAATAATCGCCAGCAGAGACAGCAGCGCCACGAGTCCCGCCTCGGCGCGATGACCTTGGTTTTCGAGTTGAATACTAATGACTGAAGCAAAAGCAAAATAAATGACATTGATGATCAAATTCCAAAACAGAATCGCCATCAGTAGTCGATCGGGCAAATTAAGCAGCCGCATTGCCGCCTGACCGGCGGCAGTCCCGCCTCTCAAAGCACGCTTGTCGTCGGATCTCAAAGAAAAGAGAGCCGCCTCGCTGCAGGAAAAAAATGCAGAACTGACCGCGAGCAGCAGCATTGCTGCGAATAGCGGCCCGAATTGTTGCAGGACATTCATTCTCTATACATCAACTTTGATCGGTCGTTCTTCCCGTCGCGACATCAAACTCAGCAATCGCCGGCACAAGCAGCGCCGTCGTAGCAAATCCATAAGTTGCGACCGTGAGCAAAAAGGCGGCTCCGAAACTTGCTTGGAGAAAATTCGTGATCACAGCAAAGGTAACGAAGGGCGTAAGTCCCGAAGCCAGTGCGATGGCTGTGGAGGGGTTGCGCCGACCGAGTGCCCAATAAAGCCCTGCACCGCCCCCGACCATGAAGGCAAAGAACGCTTGGAGTTGATTGTTGAACGAACCTTGGAAGGCGATCATCATTCTCATGCAGACAGCGATGCCCAGTAGTAAAAACAACACGGTGCCTAAACTTAATCCGACGGCGGTCCGCGATTCGTAATAGGTCATACCAATGTGCACGCCAAGCATCGCGACGAAGGCGTTCATCACTAACGTGACTAGCACCAAAAAGACGAAATTTTCAGTCGTCATAAATTCTTGATACCAGAGCAGCGTACAAAGGCCCAACGGAAGCAGAATCATCTCTTTGGAATTGTAAAAAACACCGCCGAGCTTGCCAAAAATGATCTCCTTGGGCGAAAGATCTGTGACCAACAGCAGGTCGAGCGCGCGGAGATCGCGCTCATTGGTAAGCGAAGTGACCGCTAAGGCATTCACGAGAATTAGTCCCAGCACCATCAACGAGACAAGGGGCCTGGTGACTGCGGAAACTTCCGCCGATGTGTGGGCGTAGGCTCTGCCAGAATCGTCAAATGCCGAGATCATCGCAGCCGCGCAGATCGCGAAAATCACTAGATACGCTAGGCGAACGACGATGATTTTTTTGCCATAAGCCCAAGTGCAAATCTCCCGCCAGAGAATCGGGTTGTCCCAGACGCGACGCGAGGGGACCGTCGTCACGTCATGCGCGTCGTTTTGCGTACTATTATCCGATTCTAGCAGACGCTGACGGGTTTCTTGCATGGGGTTCCAGATTCGCACACGTGCAATGGCCCAAACATTGAGCAGTACAGTCGCAGCCGAAGCAAAGATCAAAAACAAGTTGACCGGTGCTTGCCACCAGAGCGAAGTCGCTTCGAGCTGGGAAGCGTTTGCGAGTGGACGGACGGCAGCAAAAATCGCACGCAGCGGCGAGAACGCCACGGCCCAACGATCGGCACTCAGCCCCCCCCACTGTTGTCCTAACACCCCAGCAGCAATCACCTCGCCGCCAATTAGCCAAAGCACAAGCAACAAGGCAGTTAACGCCAACGATTGAAATGTTCGTTCACGCCACAAAGCAATGATCGAGCCTAAACTGCCAGCCACAGCGGCCGCGGCAAAAGTGACCGCCACGACACGAAAAACTTGAGAATAGGAAACTCCGCCCAACAATGTGATCGACATGAGTAGCCCAATCGACGCGACTGCGGGTACTACGATACTCAGCAGACTAGCCAGCAACTTGCCGAAAACGAGTTCGGTATTACTCAGATTCGTCATTAACAGCAAATCGAGCGTCCGGCGATCTTTTTCTTGGGCCACAGCAGCCGCAGTGATTAGTGCAGAAAAAGCGATTGCCATCGCCATCTGTAGAGGGGCCAATACCGTAAAAATCGCCGAGCCAAAACGGGCCAGATCGCCCAATCCGCTTTGTTGTTTGGAGCCAAACAGGATCAACCACGCAGTAAAAACCAATCCAAACAACGCCGCGACATAACCAGCACGCGAGAGATAAAGTCGCAAACTGCGTGGTGTGGTGATGATCTCGCGATTGAAAACTGGCCCGACGAGCAAAGTGAAAACCTCAGAGAAAACAGTGGAATCGCGGCTAACGCCGAAAAAATCCATTATGAGAGTGGCATAACCAACGTCCACTATAAGTGGGCCTGCAAAGAGAGTCGAGCCGGTCACGCCAAGGCTGGCTAATTTGCGCGACCCACATAACCCTACTAAGCTCGCGGTTTCCCCACTTTTACGAGCTGCTCCGCCCAGGAATCCAGGTGCAGAAACATCGCGATTCGACTAGAATGAAGCTCTTACGCCCATTTGTTAGGGTGTCTGGAAGCAAACGCCCTCCAACCCAGGCCTTACGCTGGTCCTCGTGCCCGGCCAATCGAGTGATTTACGCTTAGGAAAAATATGAATATCAACTGCGCAGAAGCTTGCCTTTCTTATGTAAACAGAGTCCTGATTTTGGCTTTTCTTGTGATGGCTGTGGTCACTCCTCAGCTTAGTCAAGCCCAGGAGGATGCGCCTCAAGCAAAAAGCCCTCTGACGCCCAAGTTCGTCATTGGCAATGCGGTGTCTCTTTCCAATCAGTCCTATCCCGAAATTGAAAAAGCGATTCAACGATTTAGGAACCGCGATGTCGCAGGCGCGCAGGATTTTCTTGAAAAGGCAAAATCGAAGTATCCGAAGCTGCCGCCCGCAGACGTGATGATGGCAAAAATGCAATTGCTAGTTCGCAATGCTAGATATGTCCAATTTCTTTTGGAACGAGTAGCCATGCAACATCCCGAAGACCCCGAGGCCTATCTCATGTTGGCCGATATGGCGTTTTCGGCGCAAAGAACAGCAGAATCGTTAGCGCTTTTCGATGCCGCTACTCCTTTGGTCAAGAAGTTTACCGAGAACAATAAGCGAAAGCGTGATTTTAGGATCCGACTTTTGGCCGGAAAGTCAGCCATCGCAGAACGCCGATCGCAATGGGATCGGGCAAATGGCTTGCTTCAGCAGTGGTTAGATATCGACCCTGAAAGCACGATGGCGCACACCAGGAAAGGATCGGTACTGTTTCGGTTGGATAATGCCAAAGAGGCAATGGCCGAGTTTTCCAAAGCACGCGAGATCAATCCCGATGCGCCGCACCCGTTTGTCGCTTTGGGTAGGTTGTTCTATGCAGATGGAGACAACGAAAATGCTCGCAAATCGTTTGAAAAAGCATACAACGGCAATCAATCCGATCCTGCGATTGCTAGAGCTTACGCCGAATGGCTAATTCAACAAG
>JAJDEE010000317.1 GCA_029259975.1 Planctomycetota bacterium | reverse complement strand
ACAAAGATCTGCAGCATGTACTCCATGCCACAGACCGCGCGATGGTTCTGACGCGACAGCTACTAGATTTCAGTCGCGTGGAAGAGGTGAATGCTCAGTGTTCTCCAATTGACGAGATCGTGCAAGAGCTAGTCGATATGCTAAAGCCTCTACTGCCCAAAGAAATCGAGCTCGAGCTGAACCTTACTACGCATTCAACCTCGGTTTTAATTGATGGTCGACACATCCAGCAAGCTTTACTGAATTTATGTCTCAACGCACGTGATGCCATGTCCGAAGGCGGCACGCTACGGATCGAAAGTTCGTCAGGAGCACTCGCAGACGCGTGCTTGGTTGGGCAGTCCAATCATCAAGCGAATGATTATGTGTGTGTGAAAGTCATCGACACGGGAACAGGAATTCCTGAGGAAGTCCAGCAACATATTTTTGAACCTTTTTACACGACTAAGGCCGTCGGTAAAGGAACAGGATTGGGTTTGGCAGTGACATTTGGCGTAATCCAACAAGCGGGAGGACATATCGAGTTTTCGAGTACGTCAGATTGCGGTACTACTTTTGAAGTTTACTTACCAATATACTCTGAAAATTCTTTGGGTTCGTCGACTTCGACATGCCCCGATGCCAAAGAACCCGACGAGCATAGATAATTCAACTGGGGCAAGAGGATGGCAGAATCAATTCATCGAGTTTTGATCGTCGACGACGAGCCGCTCATACGCGACGCGACGGCGAGGGCCATGGGAGCACAAGCGTTTAGCTGCGAAACAGCTATCGACGGACGCCAAGCGTTGAAAATGTATCATGAGAATCGTCACGACCTTGTGGTCACCGATTTGCGAATGCCTAAGTATCATGGACATTCGCTGATTCTCGAACTTCTAAAAGACAATGAGCCGCCTGGCATCGTGGTGCTGACCGGCGTGGCCAACTCGCGATTGGTGAAAGATTTGCTTGGGCGAGGAGTCCAAGACATTATAGAGAAGCCGGTCGATTTCAACGTATTCGCAACCAAGATGCTAACACTGGTCGAGCGAGGCAACTGGAATCCAGCCTTAGGGCAAGGACAGAAAATCCAGCGGGGCGGTAGTCAGAATCCTATGGTTCACAAAGTCGAATCGGCGCTCGAGCTGTTCGGACTGTGCGTCCCCCCCGAGCTAGACCGCGAACTATCAGGCCACGCCGATTTGCTCGCAGATCCTTCAGCGAACGTATTGCAATTCTTAGAACGACTGGCACTGAAGAAAGACCTGGAACCTGATCGTCGCAAGAAAGCACGCATCCCCGTCCTATCCTCAGCAATCGCGATTCCTGTCAACAAGGATTTTGAAGTACGTGGCGAAGCTACCAACGTTGTTTTCAATGATCTCTCTGAAGGTGGGGCTTGCCTCTTTCATACGCGCTCATTTCCTACTGAATACCTTGCGCTGCGTTGGCGAAGTCTCGTCTCACCAAAGCGTTACCTGAAAGCCGTCTTGCAAATCGCTCGCAGCAAACCTCTCGGCCCGTTCTATGAAATCGCCGGACAGTTTGTTATGCGCGATTGATAAAAATTTCAGGCCGAGACAGCATTCGCCAAGCAACCGACTACCACGCGAATTTGGTCGTAAGGCACCTCTCCACCAAGCTGCTCAAAGATCGGCGTAAGACGATCGTCGCCGACGGCCTCAATGGCGGTACGAATTCGTTCGACGGTCGCGAAGTCGACCCAGGGCGAGGGGTCAGAGATCTGTTCGTGGCCGATAAATTGGCTAAGATAGCCTTGAACAGTCGACTCAGCGCGTGCCATCTTTACAGCCACTTCGGCGACCGACGCGCCCGCTTTGAAGTGCGGAAACGCGGCCACTGCCGAAGCATTTAGGGCGGGGCGCTCACGAGCTGGCGCTGCTGTCGCCGAGGTAACATCGCAGTCGAGTTCCGCTTCGACACAATAGTCGTTGATAATTTCCAAAAACTGCTGGCCATAGTCGTCGCACTTTTTCTGGCCAACTCCATGGACAGCGAGAAAGCTCTGTATCGTCGAAGGCCGGCGGCGGGCTAAGTCTCGCAGCGTTGCATCGCCAAACACGATATACGCAGGAACGGCCTGCTCGGTTGCCAGCTCGCGCCGCAGCTCGCGCAGATGTTCAAACAGCTCGCGGTCAACGCCTTCCCAAGAGGTGGGATCTGTTTTACGCTGCTTTCGACTGCTTTTCGTCGCCGGTTTCAGGAGCTTGGGTGTAAGCTCGCCACGCAAAACCTGCCAGCCGCGTTCTGTCACTTGCAGCTGATTGTATTCGCCGTATTTGACGGCACAGTCTTGGCCAATGAGCTGCTCGATCCAGTCGCGGATCGCGCCTTTGGGGTGTTGATCGAGCAGACCGTAAGTGCTGAGCCGATCGTGTCCTTTCTCGAGAATGCGCTGGTCCTGCGAACCGGTCAGCACTTGAGCGGTGTAGTCTGCGCCGTACATTTGCTCGAGTCGTATCACACAGGAAAGAATCTTTTGGGCAACGATGAGCGCGTCGTCGACCAAGTCGAGATCGCCGAGGCATATGTCGCAGGCACTGCAATCTTCTTGCTCGAATGCCTGACCAAAATGCTCGACCAACGATTTGTGGCGGCACTGGGTCGACTTGCAAAAACGGTCGATTGCGTTGAGCGCTTCCAGCGCAGCCTCGCTGGCCTCGCTCGAACTTTCCATGATCCGCTTCCAGGTCATCAGATCGCCACCACCGTAGAACAAACAGCAGTCAGCTTCCAAACCATCGCGTCCTGCGCGACCACTTTCTTGCTGGTAGGCTTCGAGCGACTTGGGCATCCCCGAGTGAACGACAAATCGCACATTCGACTTGTCGATACCCATGCCAAAAGCAACCGTCGCGACAACGATATCAACGCGTTCTTCGAGAAAAGCCTCTTGGTTCTTCGCGCGGTCAATGCCTGAAAGCCCCGCATGGTAGGGCAACGCCGAATGCCCCAAAGCATCGAGTGCCGCGGCAGTCCGCTCGACCTCTTTGCGAGAAATGCAGTAGACGATTCCCGACTCGCCCTGATGTTGATGCACCACATTCAATATCTGATCGATGCCGCCCGCCTTACGCTCGACCCGATATTTTAAGTTGGGTCGATCGAACGAACCCACCAAAACAGCCGGCCCGTTAAGTCCAAGCTGCGAGGCGATGTCTTGCCGCACTCGCTCGGTCGCGGTCGCGGTGTAGGCATGCACTGGCACGCCAAGGAAACGCTTTTTGAGTGTTTTCAGTCCGCGATACTCCGGCCTAAAATCGTGGCCCCAAGAGCTAATACAATGCGCTTCGTCAATCGCGATCAACGACAGCGGTACCCCGCACAGTAGCGACATCATATTCTCGGTCAGCAACCCCTCGGGCGCAAGATACAGTAGCTTGAGCGCGTCGGAACGGATCGCTTCGATCACCGAATTGCGCTCAGCTGGCGTCAGCGAGCTGTTGTAAAACGCCGCAGCGACGCCGTTGGTCCGAAGCGCATCGACCTGATCTTTCATCAACGAGATCAGCGGCGAGACAACCACCGCCAAACCTTCGAGCGCACATGCCGGGGCCTGAAAACAAAGCGACTTGCCGCCACCGGTAGGCAGCACTACGACCGAGTCACGGCGGGCCAAGACATTCTCGATCGCCTCTTGCTGCAGCGGACGAAAACTGTCGTAGCCCCACTGTTGGCTGACGAGAGCACTAACGTCTTCGATCGTGACAACTTGCGCAGACGAAACGGACATGACAGAAAAGCCTCCAAAACCAGCGAGTATACGGACGTATACGTTACCGCGAGGGCGGGTCTCACGCAAGCCGCCCTGAGAGGATAGCCAGGATGGTGCCTTTTTCAAATGCGTCGGGCCTACAGCGACTAGGTGATACTAGACCGGCTCACCGTAGGAGCGTTTGCCTGGCTAAAATGCGTTTCAAAAATTCGATTTAGCCATAGTTCTAGCAGCTATTGCACCAGCGCTGTTCAAATCTTAGGCTAAGCGGAACCATGAGCAATAAATCGACCTCCACCGAACTCAACGATCTGACCACTCATATGGTCGAGTTGGAACACAAACTGACATTTCAGCAGCAGGCATTCGATCAGCTTAACGGTGTTGTGCTTGAGCAGCATGCCGAAATCGAGCGTCTGCGTCATGAGATCGAGTCGCTTCGTCGCTTGTTGCATGGGCTTGCCGAAAGTGGCGTCAGCGAAGACTTGCCCCACGAAAAGCCACCACATTACTAGATTATTAACTCGGTTGCTTGGCACCGGTAGTTCTGGTTCTAAGCCCTAATTCCAATGACAATTTGCAAGCCTAAATAATTTTTCTTTGCAAGGGTGTGACACGTCTGTGTCACTGGGCGGAACGGCCCTAAATCGTTTGGCCACCAGGAGCTACGGTTTCTCGAAACTCATTGTCTACAATATGCATGAGGTATAGTTGCTCCAAAGAGCTGTTGCGTGAACTGGACCTTCTCGGTCAGTTTGGCCGATCCAGGGGTATATCGAGGCAGCTACGCGTTTGCATTTGCCAACGCCGGTAAGTCATTTACAAACGTCGTCAACCTGGGGCAGCAGGAAGACCATGCATGAATTTGCACATAGTTACGCGAACGGAATTCCCAACGGGGTTACCAACGGGGTTACCAACGGACAGCAAACTAACGGGCAGCAAACCGAAGGCAAGGTCCGTGTAGTTTTACTCTTGGCGAATTCACTTGATTGTGAGTCTTTGTCGCAGGCACTATTGCAGCAACAGGGCTTTGAGATTCTTACCGCAACTTCGGACATCGATTTTGGCTTGGCACGTTGTAGGCGTCTGTATCCTCAAGTGCTGATTCTCGATCCCAAAATCGTGTCGGACAGTGTCCAACGTGCGGCAGAAATGTTACGATTGCGCGAAGTCGAACATCTGTTGGTGTTAGACGATCGTTTGCACGAGGGACGCCTCGCGGCGATCTTGGCAATGCCGGCGGTTAGCTACTTTACACGGCAAGCCGGCCTCGTTCCGCTCATGTCGGCAATTCAGCAAATAGCAAATTCGGGGGATCGAGCATTTGACCCCGTGTTGCGAGCACGTATCCACCGCGAGGCGGGTGGTCTACGGTTGCGCCAGGCGCCCGACCAGCCCTCAGTCACCTCGCTCACCTTGCGTGAACTAGAGGTAATGAAGCTGTTGGCCAATGGTCATTCTGTGCGCCGCTGTGCCGAGCGACTCGACTTGGCCGAAAGCACGATCGACAACCACAAATCGCGACTGATGAAAAAACTCGACATTCACAAAGTCGTCGAGCTAACACACGTCGCAATTCGTGAGG
>JAJDEE010000316.1 GCA_029259975.1 Planctomycetota bacterium | reverse complement strand
ACATGCACTGAGGGATCGGCCCCTGCAATACGTTGGATACTCCGCGGCGGCGACTTGCCGGCGAGGTAGAGACGAATATCGGGGATTTCTTTTTTGACGAGTGGGTAGATGTCGTTGTAGAAGTACAAGACCGCGTCTGTATTTGTGGGCGTTTCCAACACGCCACAAAAAAGCAGCGCCTTCTCCGGCTGTTGGTCTTGCTTACACGAATAATAGTCGACGTCCACGCCATGCGGTGAATAGAAGATATTGTTGATGCTTTCGTGTCCCACCAGCGATTCTTTATCATGCCTGGAGATTAGAAAGCAGCTATCGAAGCTCCGGGTGATCTCGGGTTCGTAGCGACGGACTCTTTCCAGCTCCAATTTGTAAAGCGTTCTATAAAACGACGAACTAATGTTCTTGATCATCCGGCTATAATTAAGTGTTTGCGAGATTTGCATCGCTAAGACGCGTTTTACCGTATTCTTATGCCGAAGATACTCGCCCATGCGAATTAAATGAGCGTAGGCAATGTCGGGTCGTATCCGCTCGATGATTCTGTCCACGGTCTTACGCATCCTACTGTCCAGATAGTGGGACACCTGCAATGGCAGACGGCGCTGGGGCAATCGAATTGCCATATTGAGCGTCGATTTCCATTTTCTGAGCGGGACTAATGCTACGGTTTCGCAGTATTCCTCTAAAGCAGCGCGATCTTCCAGGCTATCTTGGCTCGTGTAAAAAGAGGCCAAGTGTACCTCGTGTCGCTGGCTCAGAAAGCGCACTAACCGATAGACCGTCATGCTGTCTGCCTTGCCATCGGCACGCGGCAGCCGGGGAGACAGAATCAAGATCTTCATAAAAACGCTCCGTGCAGTTCAATAGGCTCGCTCTCGTTTCCAATCGTCAATTCGAGACCTGATGCTGCACACTTTACCCGTAGCTTGCTATCGACCGGCAATGGCTCAACACAAAACAAGTATCCCGATTGGACACACTCTTCTCCTGTATTCCTAAACTCTAGCTTCGAGACCGTTAGCTCTTTCCCAAATTCGGGTGCGTGTTGCGCCTGGGCGACCGAGACATTCGTAGTGTCGATGGGATAACAATACACCGCATCACCACACTCGTGCTGAACGAGATATCCCTCTGTCATTGCAGAGACTTGCCAGCCGGGACCAAAATGACAATGGCTCACCGCTTCTACAGATGATACTGCTGTAATCACATCCCAGACCAAAAACCAGCTTTCCGGCCGAATCACTACGAATCGCTCATGCTTGATTCGCTGCGCGGAGTCGACTCGATTCAAGTATTCTCCTTGGAAAATAAGGGTCCTTCCGCATTGCGTGGCTCTCGACAGGGTTGGATTTGACCGTCGTGCTACACGAAAACCTCCCCAAACCTCCGATTGCTCAAGCCCGTTGACTACCACGGTGTTATGACTTGCGGTAGAGCGATAATACTGGCGTGACTTACCCGGGTCGTAGCCGTAAACCCCCACGTCGACGACCAATCGCCGACCATTTACAAACAACTCGTAGGTCAAATTATCGGAATGTGCATGCCCCGGATTGTAGGATGGCCCAATGGGCGCGCCATCAACAACGCAGAAGAATGGGGGCGATTCTAGAACAAACAATTGATCGCAATTTCTAACGCAATCGTGCGTCTCCGTTTGCCGATAGCCGATCAGGCGGGTCGCGTGATGAAGTAAATCATCTGGTGTAGCGCTTATGCCGTGCGCCGCGTCGTTAAACAGCGGAAACGTATTGTCTGGGCATCGAATTGCACTCAGCCAATCGCACATCTTGGCAATCGAAGTGTCTAGCCAACTGGTATCGAATCCCCCAGCACTCAAGTAGGCGCGCGTATCGAGCAGACCTTCGAGAACAATGCAGTGATACATCGGTGACCGCTCAAAGTGGCCGCCCCCAGGCAGAATCTCTTCGACCACTTCTTGCCTCAGGATACGTAGGCCCATTTTCAACCATCGCTGCGCATCAGCACCTTTAAAGAAAATGCCCCCAAAGAGTAGTGCACGTCCATTCTCCAGCAAATGGTTCACCATCAGGTGACATTCCAGGTTCTTTTCCAGGAACAACAACTGGAGATACAGACTCCTGCGTGCCTTCTCACTGGCCAAGTCTGGATAGTTCACAAACACCTTAATCCAGTTAATGGTGCGTAACGAGACGGTGTAAGGATGCCATCCAGGCTTGAGGGGTGGCGGATTGCAATCAATCCAGCCCTCGATCAAATCCTGCATTTTGCGCGCGAACTGCGTCTCTTTCCCTGACGAGTCAGAACCAAGGCCTTCGCCGAGAGCGCAGAGATAGTCGAAGTAATGCAAATTGAAGTCCCAGAGATAAGTGAACTCTGGGTTACTCCACTCCACCGCTCCAACAAACTCCTTCGAGCGATGCAGAAACATAAACCTACCGTTTAATATGTCTGCGGCGGAAAACATGCCTTGCTCACTGTTGCGGGGACGCACAAACCAAGTAGCCTTTCCCAAATTGGCTCGTAGCTCAAAATGTTCCGGCAGCCGTCGGAGCAAAGACTTTTTCACGCGATGCGGGAATCGTCGACTATAAAAGGCTAGCAGCGTGTTTTTAATACGGTAGCGCCCTTGAATCAGTCGGAGATGGCGCAACGTGTGCCAGTATTTTGCAACTTTCGAAAGCACCTTGATCACCAGGCGATTCCTTCGTAAAAATCCAGATCGCGATCAACACCTTCGATACCAACAAGATCAAGAACGTGAATGCCTTGTTTCAGCCAGGCATCGATACAGGGACGTTCGACCACCGCATGGTTAATTAGAATGAGATCAGACTCGGCAAGATCCTCAAGCGAAGGTACCAAGAGCTGCTTCAAATGTGCTAAAGCGGTTTCGACCATCCGGCGGTTACTACCGATGAGTTTATCCACTTGAACATTGGGATCATATATCCGCAATTCGATTCCCTCTCCGATCAGTGCTTTGGCAACCGCTACATAGGGGCTTTCCCGCATATCGTCGGTGTGGTTCTTAAAGGCCAGCCCAACAATACCTACAACTTTGGGTTGGCGTGCGAGTACGCGTGACACAAGTCGATTGATTTGCATCGCATTGCTTTCCATAACGCCGGCAAGCATCGGGGTCGCGATCGACTGAACTGTTGCGTAACGCAGAATAGCTCTCAGGTCTTTGGGAAGGCAGGAACCGCCATAGGCTGCTCCTGGACGCAGATATCGAGAACTGATATTTAACTTGGTATCTGAGCAAAACACCTCGGCGACCTTACGAGCATCGATGCCGGCAGAAAAAGCGATTGCGCCAACCTCGTTCGCGAAAGTTATCTTCACGGCATGAAATAAATTGTCGCAATACTTGACCATCTCCGCCTCGCCAAGCGAAACGCAGAACTTCGGCGATTCGAATTTCTCGTACAAAGTCATTAGCTTTTTTGAAGCTCCGGGATTCGACTCACCAACGACGATCTTCGGTGGGTTATCGAAGT
>JAJDEE010000315.1 GCA_029259975.1 Planctomycetota bacterium | reverse complement strand
TCAAGTTGGCGATGCGGAAGTCACCGACACGTTGCGAGCACAGACAGGCTACATTCTGATCAACCAAGACGGCGACGCCATCCAGCCCGGCTCGCGGAACTACAATCGCTCGTGGATCCGCGACGGCTCGCTCACCGCGACGGCGCTGATGCGTCTCGGCCTGTTCGACGAGACTCGTAAATACATCGAGTGGTACTCCGAGCACGTTGAAGAAAATGGACGAGTTCCTCCCATCATCCACAACGACGGATCGCGTTATAGCGGCTACGGCGAGATCGAATACGATGCACAGGGTGAGTATGTCTTTACGGTCGTCAACTATTACCGTCTTACCGGCGACGAAGCGTTTCTTCGACAACATTTCGATCAGCTGGTACGCGTAATGCGCCACACGGCTGAGTTGTGTGACCAAACGCGCCAGCCCGATCACATGGCAGGCGAACCGGCCCGGGAACGCTTTCAGGGTCTCCTGCCACCCTCGATCAGCCATGAGGGCTACTCGGAACCGGTACACAGTTATTGGGACGACTATTGGGCACTGAAAGGTTGGTTGGATCTGCGCGACGTCGCGCTCCGCCTGGATCGGCACGATATCGCGAAGTGGGCGGAAAGTGAATATGAAGAGCTTGTGCAGGCAGTACGAAAAACGATCGATGCCACCGTTGCCTTCAAGAAGATCGACTTCCTGCCGTCGTCTTCCGATTATGGGGACCCCGACCCAACATCGATTTCGATCGGCATTTATCCCTGCGGCCAGCTGGAGAACATGCGCCCCGATCTACTGCGGAAGACTTACGATCAATATTACGCTGATGTCGTCAAGCGCACCAAGCCAGGTGCGAACTTCGGCTACACCCCCTACGAAATTCGCAACTTGATGAGCTTTGCCCTGCTCAACCAGCCAGAGCGAGTCGAGACGCTGCTCGATTTTCTCATGCTCGGCAGGAATCCCGTCGGCTGGCGACATTTTGCCGAAGTCGTGCTTAGCAACGAAAGGCTGGGGAGCTACATCGGCGATATGCCGCACACTTGGGTCGGGTCGGGCTTCGTCAACACGATCCTGGGCATGCTATTTCTTGAAGAGGAAAAGGTTCTCGGAGAGGGCAAGGAACTCCGGCTTTTGGTGGCCGCGCCGAAAAAGTGGCTGATGGGCGATGGCGAGAAGCTGCGCGACGTGCCGACCCATTTTGGCCGGCTCGACTTCGATGCTCACCTGATCGATAACACGTTACAGGTCGAGATCGGCGGCAAGCTGGCCGGGCACGACCAAGTCCGTCTCAACTGGCCGTGGGCAGAGCGCCCCAATGCCGTGTCGGTCGATGGAAAATTGCAGAGCGAATTCGACGATAACGGAATTACATTGGCAATTACCGCCCGACGCGTCACTGTCCGATGGAGTCAAGGCGAGTGATGACACAGCAATTCAGACTTCCGCGTGGGGGACACCGTCCGATGCGTCATTGGTACTTCGTCATTCTTTCGTTATTGGGCTGGTTCCCAATATACGGGGCGTTGTTTGTCATTCCCGCATGGTGTGCGGAGCCAGCTCGCCCGATCCCCGAAAAATCGACTTGGGTTGCCAAAGCTTCGGGGCAGCAAGATGAATCGCGCCACCCGGCGCTAGCCATCGACAGCGACCCGGCGACGCGGTGGAGTAGTCCGTTTGAAGACGGACATTGGCTTCAAATCGATCTCGGTCAGCCGGCCAACGTTGCTGGCGCGCGGCTGCATTGGGAGCGAGCCCGCGCCGTAACGTATCGGCTACTCGCGTCGAGCGACGCCGAAAACTGGCAAACGTGCCAAACCATCGGTCGAGGGCATGGACGGGTCGATCACCTTTATTTTCCGCTGACCACGGCGCGCTATTGGCGGATCGCCTGCGATCGTCGCGCATCCGAGTGGGGTGCTTCGTTACGGGAAGTCGACTTCGTCGCCGTCGATCGGCAGCCGATCATCACCGCATCGTCTGAAAACAACGACTCGCCAGCAGTCGTGATGGACGGTGACCACGAGACCATCTGGAAAGGATCGACCGAGTCTCCGCAAACCATGTTGATCGACCTCCGCCAAACTCTAGATCTGGCAGGCGTCTGTGTCTACTGGGGCAAGTCCTACGCGCAAAGCACATTGCTGGAGGCATCCGACGATGGAGACAAGTGGGTGCGAATCGCTAACGTGGGCAACAGCGGTAGCAAGCTGGCCCTCGTTTTGGGCCAGAAGCACTCGACTAGGTTTCTTCGCCTAACATTTAGTCATCCGGATGACCAGCGGGTACCGATCGAAATCCGCGAGATCGAGTTGCGTGGCCCTGAAGAAGCATTCAGCGAGCCAAGCGTCTGCCCTTGTACTTCCCAGTACGTCAGAACCAAAACGGGGGATTGCCAACTTCGAGCTCAGGGCCATGACAGCCGAATCGACCTCGCGTGGACTCCAATTGCGGAGCAAAAAACACTTGGATACCAAATTTATCGCTCTGATTCGCCGACCGGGCCCTTTGAAAAGATCAGTCGCGTCGCCCACAAGCTGCCGTTTTACAGTGATTTCCTCGGGGAAAACGACCGCGTCTATTTTTACCGTGTCACGCAGATCGATATGGAACACCACGAGTCGAAGCCGTCGGAGGTGGTGTCGGCGAAGACGCAAGCGATGACTGACGAGCAGCTGTTGACGTCGGTCCAAGAGGCGACATTCCGCTATTTCTGGGACTTTGCTGACCCAGTCAGTGGCCTGGCTCGAGAGAGCTATGCTTTGCATCCGTGCGAAACTTGCACCACTGGCGGCACCGGTTTTGGCATGATGACGATCGTGGTCGGTGCCGAACGCGGGTTTGTTACGCGCCAACAAGCTGCAGAGCGACTGCTGAAGATGGTTCGTTTCCTTGAGGAGAAGGCGCAACGTTACCACGGCGTCTGGGCACATTGGATCCATGGTCAAACAGGCGAAACGATCCCGTTTGCCGGCCCGGCGGACAACGGTGGCGACCTAGTCGAGACCGCGTTCCTCGTCCAAGGTATGCTCACAGCTCGGCAGTATTTCGATCGGGATGACACGGTCGAGAACGAACTTCGAGAGCGAATCACACGTCTGTGGGACGAAGTCGAATGGGATTGGTACTTGCGCGAGCCTGGTAACAAGCGGCTTTACTGGCATTGGTCTCCCGACCACCAGTGGAAATTGAACCACCAATTCACCGGCTTCAACGAATGCCTCATTACCTACCTATTGGCCATCGCATCACCAGCGCATGCCATTCCTGCAGACTGCTATTACGAAGGATGGGTCGGAGACCCTAAGCGATATGCGAACGGCAAGAAGTATTACGGTTTCAGGAAGCCGGTCGGGAGGGAGGGCGGTCCACTATTCTTTACGCACTATTCCTTCCTCGGCCTGAACCCGAAAGACTTCACTGATCGCTTCTGCAATTACTTCGAAAACAACCGAAACGCGACGCTGATCAACCGGGCCTACTGTATCGCGAATCCGGGTAAGCACCAAGGTTATGGCGAGCTTTTCTGGGGGCTCACAGCGAGCCAAAATCCTGATGGTTACAAAGCCCATGGTCCGGCCATTAAGCGAGATGACGGTACCATCACGCCGACTGCGGCAATTTCTGGCATGCCTTACACGCCCCAAGAGTCGATCGCAACGCTCCGGCATTTCTACCATGAATATGGACGCCGACTGTGGGGGCCGATGGGGTTTTACGACGCAATCAATCTCAATCGAGATTGGGTGGCGCCTGGGTATCTGGCGATCGACCAGGGGACGATCGTGCCGATGATCGAGAACTATCGCACAGAGTTGTGCTGGAAGTTGTTCATGTCCAATCCCGAGATTGGACCAATGCTCAAGAGCTTGCGCGCCATTGGCAGCCGTCGTTAGAGTGTCACGGTAACGGCGTGTCTCTGGCCATCTTGGACCAGCGGGATGTAAGCCGCTGCTTCTTCGACTTTGGCAGGTTGCCCGTCAAGCGTCGCCGCAGTGACTCCCAACTGTTTGCCGTTTGGATTCTCAATAGTGATTTCGTAGCAGGTTACGCCATCGGCTAGACGATAGCATATCTGACAATGGGGCCACTCAGCAGAAATGCGCGGATCAACACGCAATGTGTCACCCCCTTCGAGGCGCACACCCAGAATCGACTCGACCGCCACGCGCCACATCCACCCCGCCGAACCGGTATACCACGACCAACCGCCGCGTCCGACGTGAGGTGGTTGGCTATAGACATCGGCCGCAACAACATAGGGTTCGGTCTTGTAAACCTTCGCTGTCTCGTTAGTCGCTCCGTGACTGATCGGCGAAATCATTTCGAGCAAATCTGCCGCCCGTCCGCCCTGTCCAAGCTCGGCCATCGCACGGATAAACCAAAGCACACCGTGCGTATATTGCCCACCATTCTCACGGACGCCGGGGACATAGCCTTTGATGTAGCCAGGATCGCTCGACATCTGGTCAAAGGGTGGATCGAGCAGGCGGATCAATCCGGCCTGCTTATCCACCAAGCGCCGCTCGGCCTCGGCCATGGCTGCTTTGGCGCGCTTAGGCGGGGCAGCATTCGACATAACCGCCCAAGCTTGAACGAGCGCATCGATTTGGCACTCGTCAGACGACGCACTGCCAAGCGGAGTGCCATCATCGAAAAAAGCTCGACGATACCAAGCACCATCCCACCCGGCGTCGTTGAGCGAATCGCGCAATTGCTTTCGGTAGGCTTGATACTTTTCCAAACGTTGGTTGTCGTTAAATTGCCGACAAACGGGCAGCATACGCTCCAAAATGTAGTCGATGAAGAACCCCAGCCAGACGCTTTCGCCGGAGCCAGCATGGCCAACTCGGTTCATTCCATCATTCCAGTCGCCGCTGCCCATCAACGGCAAACCGTGTCTGCCGGTCGTGAGGCCACGGTCGAGCGAGCGGCAGCAATGTTCGTACACCGAACCCGTTTCGCCGGAGTCTTCGGGCGTGAGAAACTTTTCGACTTCGCCGGGAGGTAGCTGCGGTGCGGTTAGAAATCGAACTTGCTGCTTCCACAAAGATTGGTCCCCCGTCGTGGCGACATACTCGGCAGCAAACAGCGGCAGCCACAGCAAATCGTCAGAAAAGGTCGTTCGAATGCCGCAACTGGCGGGCGG
>JAJDEE010000314.1 GCA_029259975.1 Planctomycetota bacterium | reverse complement strand
CGTTGTGGTTCACTTCATTTGTGGCAAAAATGAATGTCGGTTGGGACAGGTAAATTCCTATCTGCCGCTCGCCTTAAGCAGCTCGACGATCCTCGGCTCCATCGCGCGTGCCCAGATTTCGTAGCCTTTTTTCCCTGGGTGCAAGAGATCGCCCATGACCCCTTTCGGCAATGTACCATCCTCTTCCAGGAATTCGTCTTCAATATTGAGGTAGTGAATCATCTTACCATCGGCCAGTCGCGCGATACGCTCGTTCGCCCCGTCGTTGACCTGCCTTCTTGTATCTCCAGCATTCGCACCACGAGGGAAGATCGCCAACACGAGCAGCTTGGTCTCGGGAAGTTCTTTGCGAAGCAGCTCCACAATCGCTTCGATACCAAGAGCGATTTCTTCAGACGTGTTGTCACCAGAGTTATTAGTCCCGATCATCAGGACTGCCAGCTTCGGAGAAATGTTTTCGATGTTCCCGTTTTGCAAACGCCACAAAACATGCTCGGTGCGATCGCCACTGATACCCAGGTTGACTGCGTTTCGTGCGCCATAGTATTCGGCCCACACCTCTTTCCCATGCCCCTCCCAGCCCTGAGTGATCGAGTCACCAATCATCAGCAAGTCGACGTTTCCTTGGGCCACTCGCTTATTCATGCTCGCATGACGATTTTGCCACCAGTCGCCTTCGCGCGGCACGGGGCGAACGGTCGCAGCAACGGTCGCCACAGCCTGCCTCAGCACCGCTCTTGACTGGGCGAGACAGATATCGTTGGCAAAAAGCAGAAAGTTGAAACCGAGCAGCAAACTGGCGATTTGAATACGCATGGGACGTTCTATTCTGGTGAAGGAAGGTGTAAATATTTCTGAAACGAACAGTATATCGCAGCCACGCCTTAGGTCGCAACCAAAGAGAATCTACTAATGCTGGCACAGGAATACGGGTAAATCCAAGCCAAAATGTGCTATTCTGAACAATTCTCCCAACGTTTGCGTAAGACATTGGGCTGGCCAGCCAGAATGGATACAATAGAGGTTGATCGTCCTAAAAACCGAAGGCCTGCAAATGGATATGAAAAGTATTACCAACGAGGAGATCCCTGCCATGCGACGGGAACGAAAAATAAATTGGATAGCACTCGTGGTACTCGAAGGCTTGTTCTTGCTATTGCTTTCGTACTCGACGGCCAAAGCAGAATCTGGGCTCTTTGGTCTCGGTCGTCAGACACTCGGCGGAGCATTTATGTTTTCTGACGAAGTCGTCTACCAGGGCTGGCGAATTGAGAAACACGCGGTCATCGGTCACCATCGCCTGATCGATCCTGAGGATCGCCTTGTTGAGCGAGGCACATTCGAGCACTGTTTGGAAGAACTAGAAAAAATAAAGGTTGAGAAAAAAATCGCCCCCCTGCCAAAACATGTCGTGATCGTTTTGCATGGCTTAGGCGCTTTTCGAAAATACATGACTCCCCTGTCGGAATACTTGGAAGAAGAAGGTGGTCTGACAGTTGTGAATGTCGGCTATCCGTCGACGATGGGCGAAATTGGCGAACATGCCAACACGCTCACGAGCGTGATCAAGCACCTTGACGGCGTTGAATCGCTTAGCTTCGTCGCGCACAGCATGGGCAACATCGTGATTCGGCATTGCTTGAACGACTTGGCATCGTTGCCTCCGAGCGAGCAACCAGAGATCACTTATAACCGTTTTGTGATGATCGCTCCGCCCAATCATGGTGCAGTAGCAGCCGACATGGTAGCTGAAAGAAAAAACCTGGCTAGGATTGTTGAAATGGTTGGCGGCGAAGCCGTTGATCAATTGGCCCCCAGTAAGGGCTGGTCGTCACTGGAAAAACGACTCGCGATACCTGAATTCGAATTCGGTATCATCGTCGGTGGTCAGGGCGATAATCAAGGCTATCTCGATGCGATCCCAGGTGATGACGACATGCTACTGTCCATTGAAACTTGCAAACTCGCCGGGGCCAGTGATTTCGCACAAGTCAAAGGCGTGCATCAAACGCTGCCGAAAAACAAGCAGGTGCAGTCGTACGCCCTACGGTTTTTGGAGACGGGCGCCTTCATGCCCTCAGGACGACGCCACCCGCTTACGGAAAAGGACATAGAATTGGCCCGTCAGGACCAACACTAGGCCCAGGCCGAGGCGATACCCGAGGCTGTGTTTGCTCGGGCCGCCTGCTCGTTGTATTTTTGCAACCGCTGTTTTCGATTCTGTTTGCTTTGGCAGGGACGCCTCGACGTTTGCCCGCGAAGTGGGGACTTTACGGCAAGCAATTATTTGCGTCTGCTTATTCTCTGCCTTCACAGCCTCGTCCACTGAATCTGCGCTGCCAAGCGAACCGAAACTGGATGCGTCAAAGACGCAACTATCGACTACATCATTTTCGACCATGTTATTTTCAACTACATCATTTTCGACCACATCATTTTCAAAAATGTAATTCGACGTGAGATTGCTTGTTGTGAGAAGCGGGAGATCAGCAAGCTCGTCTATGTCGAACTCTAGTGCATCATCACCTACAACATCATCACCATTGTTGTCCAGTTCAACGCCAACTTCGTTCTCGTCGAAGATAAACCCTAACTCGGCCGTAAGCTGCTCATCGGTGATCAGTTCGGCGTCGATCTCTGCTAGCGAGACATCTTCCGGGGAAGTTCGACCACTGGCGTTCGCAATCGCACGTTGCTGGCAGGCAGGGAAAGATAGACAGCACAGTGCGGACACAAAACGGGCGCTCTTGAGGTGAGGTTTCAGGTAGTGCGACGTGCCGACGTCGGACGACATCGTTAGTTGGCAAAGCTTATTACGATGCTCGCCCAGGCAGTTCGCGTTGACGCCCAGTACACCAATCGCGCGACGGCCACACCAAGAAGTTTTTGGCCATTTCTTTAGCGTACGATCGTTAATGTTACGCGTCACAAATATTTTTTCGCTAGCGACAAACGTTTGCCCATAGCGATGACCAGGAATAAGCATGTCATGATCGAAAGCGCCCGAGATCATCGCTGCTCGCAAATTGGGGCGTTCAATCGGCGCACCACCATCTAGCGTCAGCCCTCGCAGGCAGCCGCCGCCGATGTAGTGCATTGCTGCCGCAGAGGTGATCGCGCCGTAACTGTGGCCAGACATCATCACGCGTTGCGACAGACTCATTTGGTTGACCAACTTGGCCATATAATAACCTTGGTATTCTGCATAAACATATTTGATGCGAAGATTCTTCGCGATCATTTTCCGCACCTGCAACCGTTTGGTCTTGAAAACTCGCTCGGCAGGCCACGACCAAAATACCAAACGTTTGGCGCCAGGACAGCAACGCATTTTGCAATAAACCTGCCAGCACGACTTCATGGCGTTCTTATGATTCAGACTATTGCCATGAGAATAAAACAGGGTTGGCATGCTCGCTTCTTGGGCGAGGAACGATTCCACGCTTTCTCTTATCCAACGGCAACACTTGCGGTCATATCGTTTGAAGGAGATACAATCGAAACCATTGTCGAGATTTCTGCAGCGCGGGGCGCAGCGCGTATTGATCAACCACAACTCGGGCAACTCGTGACAGCATCGCAGCCTGCATTGACAGAGATTACACTCGTCACACTGATCGGATGTGCAATACTGGGCCGAAGCTACAGCAGTTGTGAGGACCCAAGAAAGCAAGGCCAGCATAGCCAACTCTGGAAAACGACGAAAAACGTCACGCTGAAATGCGCCAAACATAGCGTTTCTTCCTGAAAACAACAGAGGCGGGAGAGTGGGGAGGGAGACCGCTGATGTATTCGCCGGTCCTGGCGGCCCATTTTTTGGGTCACAGCGCAACGATCTGTACAAACATACGTCACGTTTCGAAAACGCAACGGGGCTAGCCACGAAAAGATGCAGAAAAACCACAGCTGGCAACGCATCAGGCGATACAACCGATGCCACCAGCTCAACAAAGCGTGACGTTCCGATTTCCTAGCCCAACCGTCAAACTTGCCGAAGGCGTACGATTGAGGCACAATAGGAGTGTGCCAGCTCACCCTACGGGAGATTTCTCATGGACCCGATGCCATCGACTACATTCATTCCCCTAAACGTTGCAGAACTTGTTGCCCATGTGGGCGGCGTCCCCGGCAACCGCATTCGCCTGACGCCCGCGCCAGGAAACGCCACCGAAGCCGACCTGCTTCATGCTTGCGAGGTAGAAAAACGGCTTTGTGAACTCATTGATGGTACTTTAGTGGAGAAGTCGATGGGAGCAATTGAATCTTTCCTGGCCTTTGAGTTAGGGCTTTTCCTTGGTAATTTTGTCAAGCAGCACGATCTTGGCATTTTGCTTGGTGAGGCAGGCATGTTGCGTTACTCTCCCCGGCGAATCTATATCCCAGACATCTCTTACATCTCTTGGGCACAAAATCCGATGCAGGAGATGCAAAAACAACAGGTACCTGATTTACATCCCGACTTAGCAGTCGAAGTGCTTAGCCCCAGCAATACGCCGCGTGAAATGGCCCAAAAACGCGTCGACTATTTTGACTGGGGAACAAAGCTAGTGTGGCAACTCGACCCTGCCAAACGCACGATGCAGGTATTTTCGGCTCCCGAGACTTCGACCACCGTCCAGCCGACCGGCACGCTTGACGGCGGCGCAGTGCTTCCAGGGTTCACGTTGCCGCTGGCGAAGTTGTTTGAGAACGCGGATCGGTTTGTGGAGTAAGACTAAAACAGGAAAACGGCTTGAATCGATCTATCGGCATAATTCTGCTGTTGGCACTCTGCGCTGCAGGACTGCATCTGGCTTTCGTGGCTACTATGGCCGAGTCTGGTTGGTCAACTCTTGTCTCACAATGGCAGTACGAGTTACTTGAGGGCATCGGATTCGGGCATGTTTCGGTAGACAGCTTAGAGCCGCCCGACCAAGCTGATTTCTGGATAGCTGAAATTGATCGGTTAGAGCCCTTCGTTTCTAGCTCGGCGTCAATGCAGATCGGAGCCGCTTGGGTTCTTGACTCGGCAGGAATCGGTTTTTTGAGTAATCACTGGAAGGATTCAGGCTATAGCACATCTATCCCGGCTATTGCAATCGAATGGGATGAGGACGCGATTAAAACGGCAAAGGTGAAGTTCCGCCAGCGGTGCCTCGATCGATGCTTGTTACTAGCGAGACAAGCCACCAAAACCGAGCCGGACAATGTTCATTGGTGGCGGATGCGAGCATTGCTTCTCTTTGAAGGTGATCCACTATGGAACGATAAAAACTTTGAACCCAGGTGCGATGAATGGCTCGAAACTTTGGATGAGTGCGCTCGTCATGACCCCAATAATGCTCTTTACGATTACATGGCAGCCTTGCAAATGTGGCAACAGGCTGCCGTTTACGAATGGCCTGAGAATCCCACTCTGCAAGACCACCCAGTGTCGCTCACGATCAAGAACGCAGAACTGTTTGCTACAGGGACTAAGCGATTCCTAGCTGGACAGTCCAAGCCTTTTTTAGCGATCGGTGAAGTAGGCTATTCGGCGATAGCAAATTTCTTGGCACTGACACAGCTACCCAAAATTGAACAAGCCGAAGTTGCAGTTAGTCGATTGGTCACGGTCCGCCATTCGATCCCCTTCCATCTTCTTTGGCGGTGGCAGAATGCGCGAGTCGATAACGCAGCGCAGCAGAATGACCTGAGAGGCAAGAAAGAACGGCTAATCCAAAGCCTCAAACTCTACGATCAAGCAATCTCGCCCGTTGAGACGTCTGCCTTGACGGTGCTTTTGTCATCAGCCTTCTTGCGACAACATAAATTCGAACAACTAGAACGGCTCTTTCAAGATCATCCCGAGGTAACAGATCCCGCGGAAATCGAACTACTTCGAGAGCGAGAGAAGAAGTTGCGAATCGAATCGGCAACGCTGCAACAAGCCTTGCAAAAGCTAAATGCCGTACGTGCGCAAGCTACGAAATCCAGATTGATCACCTTGGTTTTTGCAGAAGCCACGTTCCTTTCAACAGTGTACTTATTCTTCCTTGCCTTCTGTTGTTTAGCAGTCACCAGGGTATGGAACTGTCCGTCTACAAAAGTGGCGGCGTTTGGCTACCTGCGTACGGCCCTCTCTTGGCTGCTTGGATATAGCGTTACCTTTATAGTTCTGGGTGTTTTTCCAGCCAATATGGTAGAGATTGGAACCCAGATTTTGATCTCCAAGGTATTTATTTACGGACTCACTGCCTGCCTACTCGGCATCGTTCTACTCGCCCTCGGTAAGTACTTTTCTCGCAAAAAGTTTCGAGTTCGCCTGAGTACATTGTTTGCGATAACAACTGCCGTTGCCTTACTGGCTTATCTGTGGCCGATTATTGCCTTAGCTTACACAACGCTGATTGTAACTCCCGCTGACCTACTGCCGGTAGAAAAAGGCTGGGTAGGGTTGAATCCAGAACTGACTCGTGCGGCCTTACAGGTGGAAGACAACGATTATCTCTGGGCTTTTTGGCAATGGCACATCCATGCGGGCGTACTTTTCAGCCTTGCTCTTTTCCTATTAATCATGCTGGCATGGCAGATGCGCCTTCGC
>JAJDEE010000313.1 GCA_029259975.1 Planctomycetota bacterium | reverse complement strand
GCGCTCGACAGCTTCTCGATTCAGGGTAGAGTTGGTACTCATTGTCAGGTTGGGTTTCAAAGAAGTAAACGAGTGGAAATGTAGTCTTTAGTTTGTTGCGATTGGCTGCGCGTCGAGCGGTGTTTTGAGTGGTGTTTCGAGCGGAGCAAGTACCAGCTTGACATCGAGTTCCGTAAGCTGCTTCTGCCAAGTCGGATCTAGTTTCTGATCCGCGACGACATGGTCAATCTGATCCAACTCGCAGATGCAGGCCAAGCTCCTACGCCCAAATTTCGAGCTGTCGGCCAACAAAATCACTTCGTCAGACGCGTCGACCATCGCTCGTTGGGTACTGGCCAGCATGTGATTGCTATTATAAATTCCTGTGCTATCCACTCCGGCGGCGCTCAGCACCGCTTTGTGGACGCGCAACGATTGGAGCATCTCGTCGGCATAAGGGCCGTGTATCGCGCCTGACCGTGGAAGTACATAGCCCCCAATCACGACCAGCTCGACATCGGCTGAGGCGCTAAACAAGTTGGCCACCGGCAACGAATTGGTCACGACTTGAATGGGTCGGTTGGCCAATAGCTGCGCTAGTTCGTAGGTCGTACTACCTCCGTCCAGTAACAAGGTATCGCCATCGTTGATCATGCTGGCAGCGGTGTGGGCAATTGTTTTTTTCTCATCCCACTGAGCTTCCTGCCGATTCTGAAAATGAGCCAGTTGAGGCGACGGCCCCGAATAAAATGCACCGCCATGCGTCCGCTTCGTTTCGCCCTGTTTCTCCAAATGAGCCAGGTCGCGACGAATCGTGGACTCAGAAACACGCAGCACTGCCGCAAGGTCAGGTAGCGACGCAAACCCTTGCTGCTGTACGAGTTCCAGCAATCGAGTGCGACGGTCCGTGGCTAGCATTCTGAGATCCCAAGTCCAATACATGAAAGATATCTGCCATTGTTGACAGATATATGACATTTATCAAGCAGGTAAATGGAATTTTATCGTCAAAAGTGTAGCGTAGCGATAGAAAGGGCCGGGAAATCCCAGCGCCCACGGAAAGGTAGGATGCTGCGAACCCTGACAAAACGGCGGAACCACGCTGATTTTTGTTGTTCCGCCGTTCCCTCGGGGTTCAAAATTGCGCGGGAGGTCGTTTCAGGCGATAAAAACGATTTTGTAAGCGTGTTCTGAATCATGTAGGGGTTTGGCGACCCTACTCGATCCCTTCCGGCGAATCTTGGCCTTTCGCTCCAGCTTCTAAGTAGGCGGTGAGCATGATCTGTGCGGCGAGCTGGTCGAGGCGTGCTTTGCGTTTTTTTTTGCTGAGCTGGGCGTCGCCGAGGATCGCTTCGGCTTCGGTGGAGGTATAGCGTTCGTCAAAATAGTCGACAGACACACCGGTCAGTTTTTCGAGCCAGGCACCAAACGTACGCGCTTCACGCGACTTTTGGCTTTCGTTGCCACTGAGATGCACCGGCAGCCCGACGACGAAACGAACGATGCGTTCTTGTTGGGCCAGTTCCAAAAAATACTGACCATCGAGTTTTTCGTTGCGACGATTGTAGTTTTCGTAGGGGCCAGCGATGCCAATTTCGAGATCGGCAATTGCGATGCCAATGCGAACGGTGCCGTAGTCGATGCCGGCGATGCGCGTGGAAGGAGGCATATGGGACAGCTCTCAATAATTAAACCACAACGGCACGACGAGCACGGCGAATTCTTTGCGTTGTGCTCGTTGTGTCGTTGTGGTCAGTTTTTTCGGGTACCAAATGATTACAAATACTCTGCCCACCCACGTCCCTCCAGCTCCTTCACCACCTTGCGAATCGATTCTTCGTCATTCTTGTTCGCAACCAAAGTGGCGTTGTTGGTGTGGACGACGATACAATCTTTGAGGCCAAGGGTGACGACGAGGTGCTCGTCGTCGCTGCGGACGATCGTGCCGGTGGTGTTGAAGCCGAGGTGTTTTCCGACGATCGTGTTTCCGTCGTCGTCGGTGCCTTGCAGGCGAGCGAGCGATTGCCAGCCGCCGAGGTCGTCCCAGTTGTAGGGGGCCTCGATCACCGCGACGTCGGTGGCGTGTTCCATGACGGCGTAGTCGATCGAGATGCCTTCGATGGCCGTGAACTCCGTGGTAAGCGTTTCCGCTTGTTTTTCGGTACCCCAGTCAGTAACTATTTTTTCAAGGTGGCCAAGCATCTTGGCTTGCCGTTTAGCAAGTGCCTCCAAAATAGTTTTAGCCTTCCAAATAAATATCCCCGAGTTCCAATAATAATCGCCTGAGTCGAGATACTCGGCGGCGGTTGCGGCGTTAGGTTTTTCGCGAAATTGTTTTACCTTGTAAGCCGGCGCCGAGCTGCTTTCGAAGGGCTCGCCGCGTTGGATGTAGCCGAAAATCTCGGCGGGGTAGGTGGGTTTGATGCCGAAGGTGACGATTTGGCCAGGAGCACGGTCGACCATGTCCGCTGCTTGCATGATCGCCGCTTGAAATTTTGCGGTTGGCGAGATGACATGATCGGCCGGCATGACGGCCATCGTGGCGTCGGGATCGTCGCGGCTGACGAGCAGCGCGGCCAAGCCGATGCAGGGTGCGGTGTCGCGTTTGCACGGTTCGCCGACGATCGACGTGGGTGGCAGTTCGGGCAATTGCTTCTGTATGGTATCGACCAGCCGCTCATTCGTGACGATAAGCGTTTGTTCGGGCGTGACCAAGCCTTCGAGGCGGTCGACCGTCTGGCGGATCATCGTGGCGTCACCGACGAGTTGCAACAGTTGTTTGGGCGTAGCGGCACGACTGGCAGGCCAGAAACGCGTGCCGGAGCCGCCGGCCATGATGACTGCGTGGAGCATGGGGGATTTTAGATTTGAGATTGAAGATTGAAGATTGAAGATGTGAAAACTTCCAGCATACCAATCAGCTAGGCCCCGCGTTAGGGCGTCTCGCTTCAGCGAGCCGCGGCACCACGGAGAATTTTCAAGAGTTCGCTGGCGGTTTCGCCAGGATCTGAAGTATTGGCAACGGCACCACTCACCGCAACGCGCGTGAAGCCCGTTTCAAGCACCTGAGGCAGATTCTCCGCTTGAATGCCGCCGATGGCAAACGTCGGCAGGCTGATTTCGGTGGCAACTTGCCGCAGGTAGTCGAGGCCGGGGAACGTGTCGAACGATTTGGTCGACGAGGGAAACGTCGGGCCGGCACCGAGGTAGTTCGCCCCGTCGAGCACGGCACGGTGAGCTTGCTCGATCGAATGCGTTGAGATGCCGATCAGCTTACGCGGGCCGAGCAAGGCGCGGGCGGCTTTGACGGTGAGGTCGTCTTGGCCGAGGTGGACGCCGTCGGCGTGGGCGGCGGCGGCAATGTCGGGGCGGTTGTTGATGATGGTTAAGGGTGGGCGCGATGAATCGCGACGCTTCGTTGTTTGGGCAACTAGCGTGCGTGCGCGATTGAGGAGTTCGTTATCTTTGAGGTTGTTTTCGCGGAGTTGGATCATGCCGACGCCTGCGTCGAGAAGTTGTTCGATTAGCTGCTTGAATTTTTCGGGGGATGTTTGGGCATTGATTAGGACACAAAGGCTGGTTTCGCAGAGCCGTGAGCAACTCTCGTGCGTGATGCCAATCGCTTTTTCGAGCGTGTAGAGTCGGTAGCGTTGAGCCTCAAAGCGGCTAGCTAACTCTGGCGAAGCGACTTTGCTGAATTCTTCTAGGCTACGGAGCGATTGCTTAGTGCGCTCGAAGCTGGCGAGGCAGACGTCCCAGGCGTCGGCGCGTTGCGATTCGGTGTCGATCGAAATTTCGGTGCCGACGTCGTGCTGCGTGTCACGCGAGGCGCCGCGGTCGGTGTGCGGCAAGGCGGCGCAAGTTTTGGCCAAGTCATGGCGCAGTTGCTTCAGCAACTGCGTGAGGTGCGAATCATCAAGCACAAAACGGACATAGTCTTCGATGACGCGCAGGCCTTCGGTGGCACGGTTGGCAGAGGCGTCGAGGATGCGGGTGATGGGCATTATATTGCTAGCAATTGCAGTGTAGTGGGTTCCCGCGTGCCGAAGCGCGCTTGCCGGGCATTTAATTCTGAAATCTGCCCTGTATTCGTAGGGCGAAATCTGCATTCCCTCTTCTCGTCATTATCGTTATCTTCCCCTCCTTCCCATGATGACACAATGTCCGTAGTGCGGGCTGCGCGGGTGAGACTACTCTATACGGCGGTAAACGCGATTGGAGTAACG
>JAJDEE010000312.1 GCA_029259975.1 Planctomycetota bacterium | reverse complement strand
CGGCATGGAGGTAGCCATGTGTGATTTCGTGGCGAAGGTCTTCGGCCAGATGGTCGCCTAGGTGAGCGTAGACGGCCAACTCGATTCCGGTTTCGACGAAGATCGCGCGGCGCGACGGAAAGCCTGGGAAGCGTTGGGCAAGGAATTCGTAGTAGGTCGTGTCGTCGGCGAACAGATAGACGTGGATTGGTACGTCGGTGGGTGGCAGTTGGAGTTTGCTAGCCAGTTGGTCGCGCTGGGCACAAAGTTCGTTGAGCAGACGCTCGTGTTCGTCGAGCGAGAAGTCGCTGTGGAGAACGATCTGTTCGCACTTCAGTTCATGGGCAAACCGTGCCTGCTTGGGTGTGGTGCGAATGGACTGACAGCCGCACAGGGTGCAAAAGCTTAAAACGCAGAGGCCCAGTGTAAAGAGATGTCGCGTCAAACTCGCCAGGCAGCTTGCTGCTAATTTTCGTTGCCGCATGGCCGATCTGAGTCCAACCTAGTAAACCAATCAAAAAAACTTCGCGAGACAGCACAGTAGCATGCCATTCTAACTAGGTGGCCAGTTGAGCCGAAGGTCACTTTTCTGGGAAAAAAAGCTGCACAACTCGGCTGTTGATGATGGTAAGATAGTGAACTTAGCGACATTCCTCTGGACCCTTTTGAGAGTCAGCAATCGATGCGTCTACCTACTTTTTGCACCACAATGGTGTATTTGATATTGGTGTTTGTCGGAGTCTGTCGGGCGGAATTTCCTGGCTGGCAGGCGCTGCGAGTTATTGAACAAAAAGGCCGACCGAGCTTGATGCGGGCGGCGGATTTGGATGTTGATGGACGAGAGGAATTAATTGTCGTGAACAGCCGCTCGTCGCGGCTGGATATCTATAGTTGGCGAGAAGCCTCGTCGGCAAGCGAAGCCGAGCCACTCGACGCTCAGCGACCCAACGAGCTGCCGATGGCGCCTGATTTCGATCACCAAGAGCTACAGCTAGAGCAGGTGCCTCGCGACGTACTGGTGCAGGATCTTGATGGCGACTCGCAGCCAGAGCTGGTCGTGTTGGTTTCGTCGCCGAATCAAGTATTCGTCTATCGTCGCCAAACAGTCCGCGAAAAGACCGGGGGTGAAAAGACCGAGGGTGAACAGACGGATATCCAATGGCAGAAGCAGTACAAGATCGACTTGCTCGAAGGCGATATTCCAACGCGGCGCGATGTACTACTTGTTCGTTCCCTCGGCGAGGAGGTCTTTCAGTTATTGGTGAGCATGGACAACGGGATCCAACAGTTATTGCTCAAGCCAAGCGGACGATCGGAATGGCTGACACCACGTGAACAGCGTGGGCGGATCAATTGGTGGCTGGCCGATCTCGATGGCGACGGACATGACGATTTGGTGGAGCAGACGCGCGAGTCGAACGAATCGATCCGCTGGTATCGTGCTGCCGAAGATGGCACGTTGACACCAGCGGCGGTGTTGCGAGATCGGGCGGTGAAGGATGTGGAATTGATTCGGACGGGCGCTACGACTCAGCTAGCCGTGATAGACGGTGCAGTCAGCGGTATTTTGCGGTGCTATCAACTCGATCTTGGGGTCGCCAGTCCCTTCGGGCAGCAGCGACCGCTGGCGCTGGAAGATGGGCAAAAGGCCGTTTGGTGTGGCATGTGGCAAGGCGAGAAACGAGCGCTAGTGGTTGCCGATAGCGAGGCTCCACGCTTGTTGAGCTATGGGCTTGGCGCTGCCGGTTGGGAGCCGCAACAGGCGTATCCAGCTCTCACCGACATCCGAGCCATGGCGACTTTAGCCGCGCAGCCGGGGACGTTACTGTTGTGGACAAAAGATGCGGCTGACCTTTGGACAAGCCGATGGGAAGCGGGTCGTTTGACTTATCCAGAACCGATGGCACAGTCACCGGAAGAAGAGGATCGAAAGATTTTGGTGCTCGATACGGTGGGGCCGATTACTTGGTGGGTGCAGAAAGTCGGCAAGGATCTTGATTTGTACTTGTCAAAGCCTCAAGCAGCAGAGCCGCTGCGAATTCGTTTTCCGAAGGTGGGCGCGAAGGCTGATCAGGTATTGTGGATAGGTGGTGAGCGGCTATTGGTGAAAGAGACGCATGGGCGGGCGCTCAAATTGATTGCCTTGGAAGAGGGCCAGGCCAAAGTGACCTCGCCGACGCATCTGAAGAAGGCGACGTTGCGTGAGTTTAAGTTGTTCGCCTTGGGCGAGGACGTTCGCCTGGGCAGACTGACCGACGGGGTGTTGCAGTGGTTGGGCGACGATCTTCGGTCGCAAGAGCAGGTGATGCTGCCACAAGGGCAAGAGCTGAGCGACTATGTTACTAACGACGTTACTAACAACGAAACGAGCGGCTGGGCTTTGCAGCGAGGCAGCCCGTTTGTGCATCGTATCGAAGTCAACGCGTCGCGATTGAGTCGGTCGGTCGAAAAAGTGAAGCTCGTCGAAGGTACGGGCTTGTTGCGGGATCCGGTGCTGGGAATGTTACTGCTCGGCCAAGATCGTGTGACGCATCTCGGCGAGGGACGTTCGCACGAGTTGAGACTTGTGGAAGTGATCGACGAGCGCGTCGGTCGCGAGGGCGGCGTACGTAAAACACGGTTCCATCGGCTGAGTACGACGGATATCGATCGCGATGGCTATGACGATTTGATTTTGTGCGATCAGTTGCAGCACCGTCTGACGGTGTTGGGAACTGATGTTTCTGCCGATGTTTCTAGAAGCGCCGACGGTACGCTCAAGCCCAAGATTTCTTGGCCGGTGTTTGATGACAAAGTGTATCCCTACACCAACAAGTCGGACAATTTGGTGAAAGAGCCTCGAGCCGTTTTGGCCCTCGATTTTGATGGCGATCGGCTTCAGGATTTATCAATTCTCTGTCACGACCGCTTAATTATTTATCTTGCTCACGAGAAACCATGAAATACTTTTTCACGTTGATGTGTGCTTTTGTTGTGTCGTCGGTGCCGTGCGAGACAGCGTGCGCCGACGAGATCGTCACGGTAAAAATTTCGGGCGGCGCGCAGCTGACCGCGACGTTGTT
>JAJDEE010000311.1 GCA_029259975.1 Planctomycetota bacterium | reverse complement strand
CACCTGCAAGTGAAGCACATGCAAGAAAACCGCGAGAAGGTAAAAGATCTAGTAGCGGGAATCACGATCCAGGTTTTAGAGCCAGCCTGATCTTTTAGAGCCAGCGCGACCGCGACCGCGGGCTACATCGGCTTGTCATTTCTTGGCTCGCAGTTCAAGTGGCCAAGAATCGCCTCTGATTTTTCGTGTTGTCTATGCTAACGTTGTTTCTGGGCATCGATGCGTCGGCTGTTATGTTTTTTGGACTCCAGGGGTTTTTGCGACCCCCCTGTGCAAAAGAAAAACGTCGTTTGACGCTTGCAGAATAGCGTTTATTACCCAACCCCCGTCGGACTTTTGCGACGTTTTATTCGCCCAAGTTCGCAAAAGTCCTGCGACTTTATTACCCGATGTTTTTGCAAACAGCTTGTTTTGCCGTCTGAAACTAATCGTGTCGGCCAAAGACGAGCGGACTTTTGCGAACAAAAACACTTTTTCGTGCGTGTTGCAAAAATGCGGTTCTTCAGGAATTTAGTGACTAAAGATATGAGCGATCGGTTGTCCCGGTAGGGACTATTGATAATAGCCCAGCGATTTATCGTAACCGTTCACGGAAAAAAGAAAACTCACGCAAAGACGCGAAGGCGCAAAGGGAGAAATCCACCCAAAACAACGAAACGTAGTCCAGTAACCATTATCTATTCTCCCCTGCTGTCTTTGTGTCTTTGCATGATTTCCTTTCCTTTACGTTCTTCCTTGCTTAGCGCCTTCGCGCCTTTGCGTGAGACTCTGTTCAAGCTAGGGCCGTGAACGGCTACGATTTATCGCTGGGAAACAAGCACAATAATCATCTAGTTGGTCGGGACAACCGGGCAATGAGGGTTTTGCAGGCCAAAATGCGACAGAAACGCCCTTTGTGGCAGCAAAAACTTGACGATCGGCAGGAGGCCGCTTACCATCGGAACTATAAGGCTCTACCCAGTTTACCTCGTTTCACGCCGCTCTCCCATTGCGGTGGCTGGCTAGTGGTCTTCCAGGTGGTCTCAGCTGGGCCACGATCCACGGAACATTGACTGTGCTGCACCCATTTCGCAGCCGAAATTGAGAAGGAAAGTCCGCTTGACGCTCATCGTCCAAATTGTGTTGGGGCTGTCGATACTGGTCGGTTTAGCGACCATTATCATGAGCAGCAAGAACTGGCATTGGACCCAGCTGGTACTGGTGCTGTGCATCTTTTTTACAGCAATCGGTTTTTTGTTTTTAGGTGCCGAAACGGTGCGCATTCACCAAAATCTGCGTAAAGGCATCCCTGGACTTGAAAAGAACATCGCCAATTTAGAACGGCAAAACGGCGAGTTGCTCCATGGCGCTGGCGAGAAGCCCGGCATTCTTAAACTGGATCATCAGCTGAAGATTGTCGCGCGTGAACGGGGACGCGTCTGGCGTGGTGTTTTGCCTGCCGGGCAAGTCGACCAGCAAGGGCGCGTCTCGATCGAAATCGCGAAACCGTCGCCCCACGGCTTGGAGAAAGACTCGATCATCTATGCTTTTGAAACTGGCGAGCCGAGCGCAGCCGATCCTGCTGGCGGCATGCAATACTTGGGCGAGTTTCGAGTCACCGAAGTCCAAGAGGCTGGGGCATCGCTCGAACCGATCTTACTGATCGACAATCGCTCGGGCGAACGACTTGCGGCTAGCGAGGGTCCTTGGAGCCTTTACGAAACGATGCCTATCGATCGTCACCGGCTCTTTGCAAACTATACTGAGGAGCAACTACGCGAGATGCTGCCTCCCGAATCGGTCGAAGAGTACCAACGTCACGGCACCGAAGCAACTCCCGACGACGACGAGTGGCATGTAACTGGCTTGGACGAAAACGACGAACGCGTCGGTCCCGAAAATATCGACCAAGCGGTGAAACGGCTCTACGATCGCAGCCTGCGCGACTATGCGTATATTTTTAATCAGCTGGCTGGCGAAAAGGTGGCCGCCCTAGCCAAGCAACGAGCCGCGACCAATGACAACGCCTGGCTGGTCAAAGCTCTTGCGGGAGCCGAAGAAACCGGCAAATTCCGCCAACAACAGATTGAAGCTCTCGACCGCGATATGGCTGGAATGAAACAAGACCTCGCAGCCATCGTCTCGCATCGCGACGCGATCCTTGGCCTGTTGGCCAATCGCCTCGAATTCATCACGTCTTACCGACAGGCCAACTCGGCCCTTGCTAAGCAATTTACCGAAAACCAACTCGGTTTGGTGCAGGACATCAACCGTGCCTCGCCCGCCCCGGCTAGGTCGACGTTTCTGGGCAAATGACAGCTAGCAGTGGATGCGAGATGTTCGATTGAGAATGGATGATTTTGAAGACGGAACCAACGCTATTTTTGTATCTATGGCCGTCAAAGACACTGCCTACATCTCTCTTCCGTCGTTTGCAGTGGGCCGCTATCTTTACGGGCCAAAGCTTTGCAGGACCGAAGTCGCCCATGCGGGGTGACTTCTCCACATTGCCCCTATAATGGTGTCATGGGAATCTACGATCGAGATTACGAACGGAATGGCGGCTATGGCCAGCAGCCTGGGCTGCGATTGGACGGGCCTCGGACGCTGACGATCAATCTGGTTCTGCTGACTTTGGGTGTTTACTTACTGCAAGTTTTCACGCAACAAGGGCCACATGCCCCCGGTTGGTTGACCAATTACGGTTCGTTGAATGCAGATGTAATTAAGCGTCCCTGGCTCTTCTTCGAGTTCCTCACCTACGGATTCCTGCACGACCCGAATGATATTAAGCACATTGTGTTTAACATGCTTGGGCTATGGTTTTTTGGCCGAGCCATCGAACAACGCTACGGTCGCACAGAGTTTCTGGCTTTCTATTTGGCAGCCATTGTGTTCGCCGGAGTGTCTTGGTGCGCTGCGCAATGGCTAATGTACGGCACGGGTTTACACAGTGGCATGTTGGGTGCATCTGGCGGCTTGAGTGCGATCTTGATTTTGTTCGCGTTGAATTTCCCAAAGCAAATGATCTATATCTGGGGAATCCTTCCAGTTCCGGCTTGGGCACTCGCCCTCTTTGTCGTCGGTAGCGACATGATGGGCGCGCTCGATCGTTCTGGCAATGTGGCTTATACCGCGCATTTGGGCGGGGCGTTATTTGGCTTTCTGTACTATCGCTACGGTTGGCGAGCAAGCAATTGGATGCCCAGCAATTTTTCGCTACCTAAGTCCACTGGACGAGCAAAAATCCGTATTCACGAACCTGCAGAGCAAGACTCAGAAACCGCCCAACGTGTCGATGAAATCTTGAAGAAGATCCAAGAGCAAGGTCAAGAGAGCCTCACCCGACGCGAGCGGCGCGTGCTGGAAAAGGCAAGTCAAGAATATCAACGCAAACGACGCTGATCAGAATAATGGCACGAGGCCGACGACACCTCTGGTTGACTGTTTTGGTCCTGCTGCTTGGATCGATCGCGATGGGCGTACGGCTTTGGTCACCGCATGCTGAGCAAGAAGCGGCACGGTCGCCGATTCCGATTTCGCTTGAGACGATCAACGGAATGGTACGTTTGCCCGCCGGGTCGTTTGTTATGGGCAGCCCAAGAAATAGCGATCACAATGCGCAGCCGCTACATCAGGTGAACCTGAAGCCCTTTTGGATCGACACCACACTGGTAACCAATCAACAATTCCAACGCTTTACTGACAAGACCGCTTATGAAACGGAGGCCGAGCGCCGTGGCAGCTCGTTAATTTTCGATCGTAAGCTGTCAGAGTGGCGTCAAGTCGTCGGGGTGAATTGGCGTCACCCCGAAGGGCCAGATAGCTCGCTGGTCGGCAAAGAAGACTACCCGGTGGTTCACATCACTTGGCAAGACGCTGCCAGCTATGCCGCTTGGGTTGGCAAACGTCTGCCGTCTGAGGCGGAGTATGAGTATGCCGCGCGCGGTGGGCTGAGCGATTGCACTTACGCCTGGGGGCGTGAACTAATCTTGGGCGAGCCACCGCTGGCCAACGGTTGGCAGGGACGCTATCCCGAGCAAGACTTGGGACTTGACGGTTATCGGGGCGTATCGCCCGTCGGGCATTTCCCACCCAACCGCTTTGGTCTTGATGACATGGCTGGTAATGTTTGGTGTTGGTGCGCCGACTGGTACGCTACTGACTACTACGGGGCGAGCTTGGCAAACGATCCTCGCGGCCCTTCAGCAGGTGCCGATCGTGTCCGTCGCGGCGGCAGTTGGCTCTCGACGACAAACTACGATGGAGCTCTCCGCGTCGATTACCGCGATCATGCCCCACCCAGCGAAAGCACCAATCACACCGGTTTTCGTTGTGCCCGCAGCGCAGCGACGCCTTGAGTTTAGATCGACACCTGCCGATAAATCTGCTAGCATTGGCGGTTCTGTCCCTTTCCAATCCTCCAGGAGAAAATGATGAGCTGGAAACCTAGTTTTTCAAAATGCTTGGTCATGCTTCTCGGCATTGCCCTCGTCGGCTGCGGCTCAGCCGCCGACAATGGCACCGAGACGACATCGACCGCCGCGCCAAGTACTGCTACCAGCGCCACACTAGTTACGCTCGAGCTGCCAGGCATGACTTGACAGGGTTGTGCCGCTTCGGTCCGAAGCGCTTTAGATAAAGTTGAGCAAATCACGATCGTAGAATTGGATCCCTCGGCGACCTCGGGTAAGTTTGAAATCGCCAAAGGCTTTGATTTCAAGGCGACATTGGCCAAGCTTTCCGAGAACAACGACCATATCGCTGGTTGGTCGGTTACTGGCGATGCTGCTACCGAAACCACCGAAGCTGTTCAATAATGGCGTCATCAACTGATCCATTTTGCAGCTTGTTTCGATAATTGTTTACTTGCGAAGCCCAGTCCCGGTACACCGAGGCTGGGCTTTTTTTCGCAGATTGTGTTAACCTGTTTCGCGGTCTGCGGTTTTTTATTTCAGCTACGTTCTTCAACGTTCCTCGTTTTAACCAAGTAGGGTTTCATGTCGAGCCAACCCACCGTCGTCGTGACCGGAGCCAGCGGATTGATCGGCACCCAGTTGGTCGCCGCCTTGGAAGCCGAGGGCAAACACGTCTTGCGCGCCGTCCGACGCGAAACACAGAACGAACAAGAATTCAGTTGGAATCCGGCCGCCGGCACGATCGATCGCGACAAGCTCCATCGCATCTCCGAAGGGATCGACGCGGTGATTCATCTGGCTGGTGCCAACATTGCCGGCAAGCGTTGGACCAATAGTTATAAGCAACAACTTATCGACAGTCGTGTCGATGGTACGACACTGATCGCCAACACCATTGCCAACCTCGACCGCAAGCCGCGCGTATTTGCCTGCGCTTCGGCCATTGGCTACTACGGTGACCGTGGCAACGAAGAACTCGACGAATCAGCCCCCTGCGGCGACAGCTACTTGCCCGAACTCTGCTTGCAATGGGAACGTTCGTGCCAGCCGGCACGCGACGCCGGCATTCGCACCGCCAACCTGCGCGTCGGCGTAGTGCTTAGTCCCACAGGCGGCGCGCTGAAGAAAATGCTCGCTCCTTTCAAACTTGGCGGCGGCGGCATCCTCGGCAACGGCAGACAGTATTTTAGTTGGATCACTTTAGACGATGTTGTCCGCGCGATTCAGTTTGTTGTGGAGAGCGATTCGCTTGCTGGTCCCGTAAATTTGGTAACTCCCTACCCAGTGACCAACCGCGAATTCACCAAGACGCTCGGTCGCGTGCTGTCGCGTCCGACGGTGCTGCCGATGCCCGCCTTTGCGGCACGGCTCCTATTCGGCGAAATGGCCGACGCGGCTTTGCTGGCCAGTTCGCGTGTCGTGCCAAGCTCGCTAACCAATGCGGGATTCAGCTACCTGTACCCACAGCTCGAACCCGCACTGCGGCACCTTTTGGAGCATTAGCGACGTTGGCTCACTACGCCTGAATCAGAAAATCGAATGCTACAGGTCACACCTTTACCGCCACACCCCACACTCTAAACTAGATTCATGCCAACCCATCAGCTCCACACGACGCACGAGCGATTATTCGACGACTATCGGTATGTCTATCCGGTGCTGAGTCGTCGCTCGGGTGGGATATCGATTGGTGTCAACTTGAATCCGGATAAGGTTTGCAATTTCGATTGCATCTATTGCCAGGTCGATCGTCGGACGCAGAGCGAAACGACCTTTGTTGGGATGGATC